>CANQEX010000001.1 GCA_947596225.1 uncultured Clostridia bacterium
ATATATGAAACAATGAACCTTCGTATTACAGAAACTGCATTCGAGCTTCACTTAAGAAAAATATATCCAACAAGAAATATCGTATCAATGCGTGAAACTGAAACAATTTCAGGTCAGGACTGTTTGGACGTTCAAAAGAAAACTGATGGTTCTGTTAATATAATTGGTGAGGTTGCAACAGACCCCGTAGCATCTTGGATGATTCAATCAGCTCAGGTTGCATCAAAATTTACTTTATTTACTCACCATGCTAAAACATTCCCAAACTTAGTAACAGCATTACGTAACTCAATGTTAAGAACAGGTGTGTTTAAAGATGAAAAAACAGCAGAAGAACAAGTTGTTCAAGTTTTAAATTTTGACATACATTTAGTAAAAGACTTTAGAGGTAGACGTTACATAGAAAGAGTAACAGAATGTATACCAGTTGAGGAAAAAAACGAATATACATTTGATCATAGAAAAGAAACAACATTAGAAGGAAAATTTGATAAATTTTTCGATAATGCAACTATCTATTTTACAAAAGAAACTAATAGAGAATTATATAAATATCATAATGTATTAGAATTTGTTGATGATTCATATGTTTTAACAAATCCAATTTCTCAAGAAAATATTAGAGGAATGAGAGAAAATATGAATGATACAGATGTTGTTGCATTTGATGCATTTTTAGAGAGAAATTGGGGAATAAAACCACCAAAACTTCCTAAATATGATGAAGATGGGAATGAAATAATAGAAGAAACAAAACAAATGGATACTACAGCAGAACCTAAAACTATTTCTAGAGAGAATATGAAAAAAGTAAGTAAAGTAAATGAAATACAAGCCAAAAGAAGTAATATAGAAAAAAATAGAATTATACGTAAAAAGAAAAAATCACCAGATAAAGAATAATTCGTTAAACCTTTAGAAAGAGGGGTGTAAAAAATAGATGTCACAAAAAGTTTTACTATACTTTATGGGTGGAATATGTGCCGTATTTGCACTAATAGTTGTAGCGTATCTTATACTTAGTAAAAAAATGCAAAAAAAGGAAACTAGATATGTAAAACAATTAGTTGAAGGTACGAAAAAATCATCTTTTAGTTTAGAAGTATTTTATCAAAAATTTTACATATATTGTTCTAGAATTCCAGTTATAAAAAGATATGCTTTAAAATTAAGAAGAAGACTTGAAATTATAAATCTTGATGATGAGTATTTAACAAGAAAACAAGTTGCTCAAATGATGTTTAAAGCATTATTAATAGTAATACCAGTAACAATAGTAATAATTATTATGACTAAATCAAATTATATGCTTATGTGCATACTATTGTTATTTGAGATATTTTTTATTGAAACTCTTGTTGAAGGTATGGTAGATGGAGTTGATAATAAACTTTTAAGACAACAATTAGATTTTTTCGCAGAAATAAGACATGCTTATCATGAATATAACATGGTTGAGGAAGCAATATATGAAGTTTCACAAGATGATGAAAAAGAAGTTTCAAGACAAGCAGAAAAAATATATGAAGTATTAATATCAGATGATCCTGAAACAGAACTTGAAAAGTATTATGATATTGCACCTAATAGTTTTTTAAAAGAATTTGCTGGAGTTTCTTATCTAACAAAAGAATTTGGAGATAGGAAAGATAAAGATGGTGCATCTTTATATTTAAAAAATTTAAATAATATAACTCAAGAAATGCAAATTGAAATTTTAAAAAGAGATAAATTAGATTATGTATTTCATAGTTTATCAATAATATCAGTATTACCAATATTATTTATAGATGCTGTAAAAAATTGGGCTGTTGGACAATTTTCTTTTACAAGGCAATTTTATAATGGAACTTTAGGTTTTATGATCCAAGTTTTCCTTATAATAACTACTTTTATTTGTTATGTACTAACAAGAAAATTAAAAGATAATGGTAGTGTTAATACAGCTGTTAATACAGAAAATCCTTGGCAAGCAAAACTTTATAAGAAAAAAACAATTAAGAAAATTGTAGATTTATTTATACCAAAACAAGGAACTAAAGAATATAGAAAAATTGTACAATTATTAAAAGATGCTGCTTCAAAATTAAAAATGGAGTGGCTGTACATAAATAGAATAGTTATTGCTATTTCTTCTTGTGTTATATCTTTAATAATTTTGTCTGCAGCACATCAAATGGCAATAAATTATCAATTTACAGAACCAACAAGTGATTATAATTTATTAGGTTCAATGACTGAATCACAAGAAAGAAAGGCAATGCAAACAACAGAAAAAGATAATTACTTTTTAAAAAAATATCAATTTGATAATTCTATAACACAAGAAAAATTACTAGAGGATGTTGCTCAATCTGACCAATATTCATCTAGTTCTGAAGAAGAACTAGAAAAAATAAATGAAAGAATATGGGGAAAACTTCAAATAGTTCAATCACAATATTTGAAATGGTTTGAGGTTTTGATAGCTTTAATTATAATGGTTATTGCATATCAAGCTCCAGTATGGTTATTAATTTTCCAAAAAATTATGAGACAAATGGATATGGAAAATGAAGTTATGCAATTTCAAACTATTATATTAATGCTTATGAAGATTGAAAGAGTAAATGTTGAAATGATTCTAGAATGGTTAGAAAGATATTCAAACATCTTTAAAGAGCCAATTAGTAAATGTGTTAATAACTATGAAAGTGGTCCATGGGAAGCTTTAGAAGAATTAAAAAATGATATTTCATTCCAACAATTAATAAGAATAGTAGAAAGCCTTCAAGCAGCTGTTGAACAAATACCTATTAGAGAAGCTTTTGATGAATTAGACACAGAAAGAGCATATCACCAAGAAAAAAGAAAAGAATCAAATGAAAGAATGATTGCTAGAAAATCTATGATTGGAAAAGTTATTGGATTTGCACCAATGGTATTACTATTTGTTGCTTACTTAATAGTGCCATTATGCGTAATTGGTATGACAAGTATGACAGATGCATTTGATACAATGTCAACAATGACGAAATAATAGAAAGGAAAATATATGGAGAATGCAACAAAAGCCTTAGAAATGGCTGCTGGAGTGTTGCTAGGAGTTATTATACTGGCAGTAATTGTATATTTTTTTGGTTCAATAAGTCTTTGGCCACAAGAACAAGATGATATTCAAACAGCAGAACAATTATCTGATTTTAATTTAGAGTATGAAGTATATGATAAAAAAGCAATGTATGGTACAGATGTAATATCTTGTTTAACAAAAGCCCAAAGTAATAATGAAAAATATGTTGAAGGTGGAAGTTTTTTAACTGGAAGTAAATATGGTGATGAATTTTGGATAAATGTTTATATACGTATTAACTCAAATTTAAAAGAAAGTATAACTGTATATAGAATAGAAAATTCTAGACAATCACAGATTTTTTCTAATACTGATAATAAATTAGGCAATATTACTATGAAAGATATGGGATTTATAATTCCAGAGGATGGTTATACAAATTTTAAGCCAGGAGACTTTATAAGTATTTTAATAAAAAATCCAGAATCAGAATTAACAGGAACACGGTTATATAGATATTACCTCAAAATGTGGTATAGATGATAAATATAATGCTCAATTATATAATCCAAGTGATCGAAATGCTGAAACTCCGTTACAAAATCTTTTAAAATTTGCGAGTACTAATGCAAAACAAGTTGTTAATAATAGAATAAGTAGTGGTATAGGTGCAGATGTATGGAATACAGCTACTTGGCAAACTGGACTATATGATTTTAAAACAAGAAGATTTAAATGTGATTTAATAGAATATAGTAAAGAAACTGGAAGAGTTAATGCACTATATTTTTCTCAAATATAAAATAAAATAGGAGTAATATATGAGTAATGCGGTAAAAGCTCTACTAATTGCAGCAACTGTTTTTTTAGGCATATTGTTATTGTCAGCTTTGGTGTATATGTTTAGGGCAGGAGCAAGTGTAAATCAGCAATATGATGAAGGTTTATCAAATAATCAATTAGTATTATATAATTCTAAATTTGAATTATATAACAAAGAAGATAATACAATATTAGATTTAATATCTGTAATAAATTTGGCTTATGATGTTAATATTTCTTCAAATTATGATGATGGAAATGCTGTTGAAATAAAAATAAATTTGGGAGGAGTAAATGTAGAGCTTCCTAATGAAAATAAAAAAGAATTAAAAAGAAATGAAATTTTATTAGGAGGTGAGCCAGAAAATATATATACTATACTTGAAGAACCAATGAAAGAATTAGGTCTAAATACTGTAGATGGAAAAAGAGTTTTAGAAGCTGATAAGTTATCAACAACTAAATTTGCTAGTGATAGTACAAAAACTATATATAAATATTTGTTTAGTTGTGAAGAAATATCATATTATGAAACAACAGGAAGAGTAAAAAGTATGGAATTTAAGATAAAATATAATACAGATTTTGACAACATATAATATAAGATTTTAATAAAAATGTATTGTAAAATTTGAAAAATATTATTAAAATATGTTATAATATAAATAGGAAGGAAAATGAAAAAAATTTTAATTATTATAATCTTTTTCATGATAATCATTTCAATATTTTTTGTAGTAAATTATAAAAATTATCAACTAAAACAAAAACAAGTATCTGAGTTTAATTCAGATTATGAATATTATAAAAAGGATGATTTAAATGGATTAGATATAACAACTTTAATAAATAAAGCTATAAGCAATAATGAAAAATTTGCAGTTCCCAAAGATGAAAATGGGCTATATATTTTAGATGATGAAAATAGTATTGAAATATATATAACAATGATTATTAACAATACTACTTACAGAATGGAAAAAATAAATCAATTAGATATAAATGCCTTTATCAGATACTTTGGAGAGATAGGTTTTAAATGTACAGATGTACAATATCACAAGAAAAGTGGTAAAATAGCATCAATGACATTTGAAGCCAAAGAATACTAAAGTTTTTAACGTTTACTAGAATAAAAAAGAAATCTAGTTAAATTTTAAAATAATATACAAATTAAAAAGGAGGAAAAAAGTATGGAGAATGCTTCAAAAGCACTTTTAATTGCTGGTGCAATATTGTTATGTATTTTAATTATAGCAATAGGTATGTTTATATTTAACTCAGCAAATGATCAAATAAACGAATCAGTAACAGGAATGTCTAGAAATCAAATAACAGCTTTCAATTCAACATTTACTAATTATGAAGGAGCTTGTTCAGGTGCACAAATAAAATCTTTAATGGGAGAATTAATTGCTAATGCTGATACATATAGAGAGGAACCAACAAAAATACCTGGTGTAAAAGTCGATCAGTTAATTAGCGGAAATAATAATAGTGGCTTTAATACTATAGTTAGTAGTGCTGGTGATACAAGTAATTATATTAAAAATTTAGGAAACATAAGAAATCGTGCAGAAGCTAAACATGAATATTATGTTGAAATAAATTATCAAGCAAATGGTTTAATTGATTACATTAATATTTCTTTTGAGGTGGCTAAACCAATGAATGCTGATAATTTGGGAGTAAGAAATACTGCTAATAATGCTACAAAAGGTGGCTAATTTTATAATTATTTAAATTATAATCAAAGTGATATAATATTAATTATATCACTTTGATTTGAAATATTTATATAAAGAGGAGAGAATATGGATGATAATGCAGTACAAGCTTTAACAATAGCTTTTTCTGTTTTTGTATTTGTAATAGCTTTATCAGTTGGAATGTTTATGCTTTCAGAAGCAAGAAGCACATCTGAGGCATTACTATTTTATGCAGATAGAACTGCATATTATGATAATGTAGAAATAAATTCTACTTCTGAAGATTTAGTAGATGATGAAGATATAAAATCAGGAACAGCTAGAATCGTTAATACAGATACAATTATTCCAACTTTATATAGATATTACAAAGAAAATTTTTGTGTTAAAATCTATGATGCTGATAATAATTTAATACAAGTTTTTGATGTATATGCAGATGGAATAGTACATAATTCTGCAGGAGATACAGAGGCGAGAAAACAAAATTCTCCTGCCCAAAGATCAAATTATGCATATCAACAAATGTATAATGATTCAACTAAACGTTATTATTTATTTGAAGCACCATGGTTAGGTAGCACAGAAAATGTAAATACAAGAATTGATTATTTTGTTAGAGGAGTAGCTGGTTATATTAATAATATATATGTAGACTATACAAATAATATTTTTTCTAGAGCAGTACAGCAAGGAATACAATTTAAAGAAAATTTTATTAATTATTCATATACAGGGCAAACAATACAAACAGAAGATGGAGATTCTTTAGTTACAGGTGCGAGTTCAAAAGATAAAATTGTTATAATTTATAAAATGTTAAATAATCCAAGTTAATGTTCAATTACAAAAGCTAGAAAATATAGATAAAAAGTTTAAGGAGGAAATTATGAGTGATACATTAATTACAGTAATTGCAATATTATTAGCTGCAGTACTAATGTTTATTTTTCCACTATTATCTGTTTCAGAACGAAGTGACGATATATCTCAACTATCTGTTCAAACTGCTACAATGGAATTTGTAAATAATGCAAGAACTGTAGGAAAAATTACAATGGATAGTTATACAGAATTAGTTTCAACAATTAATGCAACAGGAAATTCTTTTGATATAGAAATGGAAGTAAAAGTACTTGATGAAAATATTGGTAAAAAATCAGCTTGGACTCAAGGTACTGTAATAGGAGAAAATATCTATTATTCAGTTTATACTTCTCAAATAGTTGAAGTTTTAAAAGAAAAAGGTACATATACAATGAAAGAAGGAGATATGTTTTCTGCTAGTGTAAAAAATACAAATAAAACATTATCTCAAACAATAAGAGGAGTATTTTACTCTATTTCTGGTAATGATGCTTATACAATATTTGCACAACACTCAGGTGTTGTTACTGCAAATGGATCTTATTAATATTTTTTAAGGAAGTAATATATGAAATTACAAGGATTAGGTATACTATTTGCTTTAATTGTACTACCTGTAATTTTGGTGTTAACTTATTATATACAGTTACAAGTGGATACAATAAATTTACAAAATCAATATGATACAAAGTTGCTAGATGCAACTCATGATGCAATGTCTTCATTTGAAATTAATACAGCAAATGAAGACTTATCTACTGTGTCTGATTCTTTACGTACAATAATTGATGCGTCTACAAATGTTTTTTTTAATTCTTTAGCAACAAATTTTGGAATGTCTAATGCAAGTAAATCATATGTAGAACCTTATGTGCCAGCTATTTTATATACTTTATATGATGGATATTATATTAGTGCACCAACTAAAGTTCCTACAGTATTAACAGACCCGGATGGAAATGCTGTTTCTGTTGGAGATATAGGTGTACAAAAACAAGGAAATGATTATACTTATCAAGTAATACATACAACACAAGAGCAAGAAAATAATTGTTCAGAATGTGCTTCTGGTTCTTCAACTCATATTAGGTATGAAACATATAGTGGCGATGGATTTATTTGGGATTCTTATTATTTAAAATATGAAGATACAGGAGATGATTATGGACAATTATTGTATTTAAAAGAAAACAATTTATATACTACAAATATAGATGAGGCTGAATTTAAAACAAAAAATGTTTTAAAAACATATATGCCATATTCTGCGAGATATATACATGAAAATGAAGATGATAGAATAGATATAAATGTAATATATACATTAGATAATTATGTTACAATAGAAGGAACAATAAATAATGTTTATTATTCAAAATCAGGATATTTATTACCAGAAAGTCTTAATATGGATATGGATATTCCTCAAAATATAGATTTATTAACTTACAATCAGAATGATGCACAAAGTTATATTGAAAATAATCCAATAACATTAAATTTATATAATGGTGCAGTTACTGGTGAACCAATAACAAAAATAGAAGTAACAGATAGTAGGACTTATAATGAGCTTTCAGATGAGTTAATTGTAAATAAGGAAATTTTGAAAAATGCAAGAAATTTAAAAATTAGTAATGATGCAGATAGTATAAACAATTTTATTATTTCACATGAAGATTATGGTGGCGATTTAGATGCAATAATAGAAAGTTGTAATAATAGCATAAATGATATACAATATCAATTAGACAAAAAATCAGCTATAGAATATTATGTAAAAGGCAAAATTTTTTCTGATTGGGTATATGAAAATTTAGGAGAAATTGAAGAAAGAGATTTAGTTGAAATTTCAGGACAAAATTATAAATCAGTAAATGGGCACGAAGAAGTTACATATAATTTTGAAGAATCAGATAGAAAAATTTTTGAAGTAACAGGTTCTACTCAAAATGGATTTATAGAAATTGCTCAAGATTCTAGTTTTTATAATCATAAATTAAATGTAATTAGAAATTCTATACAGTATAATTTAAATTCTGCTATGTCTACATATAACAATAGTTCATCACGTACAGCAGATTATTCAATGCCAGTAATGTCAAACATTGAATGGGAAAAAATATTAAATAATGTATCAATAGTTTCATTTATGCAAGGAGTTAATTGTGGGCTAAAAAGCTATAATAATTATGTAATTGTATCTAGTACAAATAATGAATTAGCTATTCAACCAAATGATATATATTATGTTGAAAGAGGGCAATTTAATGATGAAACAGCAGAATATCATAGAATAGATTGTAAAAAATTCTTGGAAAATTCTGATACTAATGAATATATAGCTTTTCCTTCTAAAGAAGTAAAATATGATAAGATATATGATAAATCGAATTCATTTCTTCCATATCAGTATGATCATAGAAATTTTGCTTGTTATGATTGTATTAATGATGGAAATTATGAAAAAGTTAATATTTTTGATATTAATAGTATAGATGAAAAATATAGAGCTAGAGCTATTGATTTGCAAAGAGCATATTATATAGGAGTTGCAAAATGTAAAAACAATTTGTATAAAATGAATGGAGTACAAAATTCAAAAGGATTTGAAATAATTTATGATAGTGAAAGAGATATTTATGGAACTTCATCTTTACCAATTTCAGAAATAAAAGCACTTGAAATTGTTTTTGGAACAATACGTACTACTGCAAGCGATGATATAATAAGATGTAAAATAGAATATAATAATAAAGAAATTACTGAAGAAGTTAGTTATTCAATTAATGCAAATTCATCAGGAAATTCTACAATAGTAGCAAATATAAAAAATGATTTTCCTAATAATATAGAGTTAGATTGGAATAAATTAAGTTTTGAAAATGATACACCAGAAATAGTATTAGTTGATAATGTCATTAAAAGTAGAGTAAAAAGTGTAAAAGTAATTTATAAATAAAAAAAATATAAATGGTTAATATAAATTTATGAAAAAGTTAAATTTAATATTAACCATTATTTTTTTATTTTTAATTTATATCTATACAACATATATTACTTTGATTCCTAAAAATGTAATTTTAATGGAAGGAGAGGATTTTAATTTAAAAAATGTTTTTGGAGTAGAAATTACTCAAACTGCTAGAACGTCAAATAATAATACAAATACTACTAATATGGAAGTTAGATTATTTGGAAAAATTTTATTAAAAGAAATTAATATAATAACAATTCAAGATATAGAAGTTGTACCAGTTGGAAAAATAATAGGATTAAAATTATATACTAATGGAGTTCTAATTGTTGGTATGTCTGAAATAGAAGATAAAAATAAAGTTATAAATAAACCATATGAAGAATCAGATATAAAAGCTGGAGATACAATTTTAAAAATAGATGATAATGAAATAGAAAGTATAGATAAGTTAAAAGAGGTTGTGAATAATTCTAAAGGTGAAAATTTAAGACTTACAATTTTGAGAGATGGAAATGTTATAAATACTAGTATTGTACCAGTAGAAACAAATAAAAAAGAATATAAATTAGGCTTATGGGTGAAAGATGCAGCTACAGGAGTTGGAACAATGACATTTTATGAACCAAATACAAATTATTTTGCAATATTAGGACATGGGATAACAGATGTTGATACAGATAATTTAATAAATATAAATTCAGGAGAACTTGTAACAACTAAAATAATATCTTTAGAAAAAGGTGAGATGGGAACACCAGGAGAAATAAAAGGTACAATAATAAATGAACCTACTATTGGTAATATTTTTAAAAATTCTCAATTTGGTGTGTTTGGAAAATTAAATAATCTTACAAGTTTAAATATAGATACTAGTAAAAAAATGAAAATTGCTTTAAGAGATGAAATTCAAGTTGGAAAAGCAAGTATTATTTGTTCATTAGATAATACAGTTTCAAAAGAATATGATATAGAAATAGAAAAGATATATCCAGATAATGATTATAATAATAAAAGTATGCTTATAAGAGTGGTAGATGAAGAATTGATTAATAAAACTGGAGGTATAATAAGAGGACTTTCTGGTGCTCCAATAATACAGAATGGAAAATTTGTAGGTGCTGTAACAAATGTGTTAGTATCAAACCCAGAAATTGGTTATGGTATTTTTGGAGATTTAATGATTAAAGAATTAAATAAAATTGACTAGTTAAATATTTATGTATATAATATAACCAATATTATATAGAGGTTGTTTTATGAATACAAAGATAATAAAAATAGGAATTTTTATATTACTAATATCAATTATAATTTATATTGTAAAAAATTTTAAAGATATAAGAAATTTTTTTGAAAAAAATAAAGAAAAAAAATTGATAAAAATTATAAAAATAGTTTTAATTATTATTTTTATAATTTTTATTTGTATTACTTTTTATAAAAAAATAATACAAATAAAATTTAATATAGATTGGTATAAGCAATCTATATTAAATGATAAGATGAATTTAAAATATGATAATATGATTATAAAAGAAATGAATTTTTATGAAAAAGCAATTTCCAAAGAATATGAAAAACAGAATCCTCAAAATCCATATATACCAGAAAATTTTGAATACGTTGAAGGTGAGTGGAATACAGGTTTTGTAATTCAAGATGAAAGCAAAAACCAGTATGTTTGGATTCCTTGTACAAATAAAGATAATAATGGAATAGAAAAATTACAAAGAACCAATTATTCTAAAACTCCTTTAATAAGTAAAGATATTTGTGCTAATGAAAAATATGAAAAGTTTATTGAAAGTTCTTTAGAAAATGGTGGTTTTTATATTTCTAGATTTGAAATAGGAAATGAAAATAATATACCAGTTTCAAAAATGGGTGTTGAAATATATAATGGGGTAAATATAGAAAAAGCTACAGAAATAGTTGATAGTATGTATGATAACGAAAATGTAAATTGTGAGATAATAAATGGATATGCTTATGATACGACTTTGAATTGGATAATTAATACTAATAATATAGAAATAGATATTTTAGATATAAAAAATGGTGAAAAAGCTTATAGTGGAAGGAAAAAATATAACAATATATATGATTTTATAGACAATACAATGGATATAACATTAGAAAATAGTTATGATAACGTTATTTTAAGAGGATTCCCTTATCAAATAGATAATAAAGTAGAAGATATAAGGATCAAAAATGAGATTCTAGAAGAAATGTTAGATAGATTCTCAATTTTTAAAGATAAAAATTATTTTTCTAATAATTCTACTTTAAGCTTTAGAACAGTATTATATAAATGAGTTTATAGATGCTCTATAAAAATCTAAATATTTTATAAGTGGTAAAATAAGATGAAAAATCAAAATGTAATAATTCACATTATACAAATTTTAATAATAATTTTATTTATGGTTTCTCTTGTGCCTAAACAATTTCAAAATGATACTTTTTTTGTAATAGCATTAGGTGAAAAATATTTAAATGAAGGAATTAATACTGAAGAGAAATTAGTTTGGCATGAAGGACTAGAATATCAAAATTCTCGTTGGTTATTTGATATTATTGTTGCAAAAATATATAATATGTATAATTTTATAGGAGTTTATATTTTTGTAATAATTGTATCTATATTACAAGCTGTTTGTTATTATATTATTATAAATAAAATAACTAAAAAGAAATTTTTAGCTTTAATATATACATTACTTATTTTTGGAATTTTAAATATTGAATTTACAGCTAGGGCACAAATAATATCATTTCTACTATTTTTATTAGAATTTTATAGTATAGAAAGATTAATGGAAACAAATAAAAAAAGATATTTTATAATTTTAATGATAATACCTATTTTATTAATCAATTTTCATGCTCCAGTATTTGCAATATATTATATCTTTTATTTGCCATATATTGGTGAGTTTATATTATCTAAATTAAATTTAAAAGCTGGAGATAAGCTTATAATAGAAAATAGGAATATAACAAGATTAATAATTTTGATTTTGCTAAGTTTTCTTTTAGCTTTTATTAATCCATCAGGTTTTAAACCATATAGTTATATTTTTGTTGTAATTAATAATATTGATACAAGTTTTATTATGGAAATGAAGAAACTTACTATTGATACAGGATTATATTTTGTTTTTTTATTAGGTATAGTTTTTGCTATAATGTGTTTTACAAAGGTAAAAGTAAAAATTACTGATGCGTTTTTTATATTAGGCTTTGGAATTATGTCATTATTTGCATATAGAAGTATAATGTTTTTTTATTTAATTTCATCTATTTGTATTTTTAGAATAATAAATGATTTCCTTGAAGAATATAATTTTAATTTTGATTTTGTAAATAAAAAATATAAAATTATTATTTATTTTATATTTATAATTTGGATAGTTTTAGTATCTATTAATAAATTATTTAATAATTTAAAGGATGATTATGTAGATACAGAAAATTATCCTGTGTCTGCAACAAATTATATATTAAACAATATAGATATATCTAATATGAGAATATACAATCATTTTAATTTTGGTAGTTATTTAGAATTAAATAAAATAAAGGTTTTTATAGATTCTAGAGCTGAGTTGTATACTGTACAATTTAATAAAGATATTACAATATTAAATGATTGGCAAAATATAATAAATGGGGAAGTGGACTATAAAGAAATATTTGAAAAATATAATATAACACATGCACTTCTTTATAATACAGAATTAATAAATTTTTATATAGATGATGATCCAAATTGGAAAATTATTTATCAAGATGATTGTTTTTCTTTATATGAAAAAGTACAATAGAGAATAATAATGGGCAACTATATTGTTGCCCATTATTATTCTTGTAAAAGCATAGGTCCAATATTAGTTACTGTTCCAGCACCTAGTGTTATTACAATATCATTTTCATTTACATTATTTTTTATATATGAAACTACTTCATTAAAATCTGGCATATAAGTTGCTTTTTTTCCATTTGAGTTGATTTTATTTACTAAATCTTTTGAAGAAATTTCAAAAGTGTTTTTCTCACGAGCTGCATATATGTCTAAAATAATTATATTATCAAAATTTGAAATTGCATCTGCAAAATCATCTAAAAGAAATTTAGTTCTACTATAAGTATGAGGTTGAAAAATTACCCAAGATTGATTATATTTTTTATTTTTTACAGCATTTGCTGTAGCTTTTATTTCGGTAGGATGATGTGCATAATCATCAAATATACGAACATTTTTTGAAATAGTTCCTTTAAATTCTAACCTACGTTCTGCACCAGTAAAATCTTTTAAAGATTTTTTTATGATTTCTTTAGAAATTCCATGATAGTCGCATACAGCAATACAAGCAAGAGCATTTAAAACATTATGTTTTCCTGTAACAGAAAGTTCAATTATATCAAATAAAGTATTATTTTTATATACTTCGAATTTTGCAAAGCCTTCATCATTAAAAGTAATATTTTTTGCTATAAAATTAGCTTCTTGATTATTAATTCCATAAGAAATGAATTTTGATTTTACAATATTTCTTAATTCATAACAATTATTATCATCTGCATTAGTTACTAAAACACCATTTTCATCTAAACGTAAAGCAAAGTTTTTAAATGCTTTTACAACATTATCAAAGGTTTTATAGTAATCTAAATGATCATTATCTATATTTAAAATAACTGCAGTGTTAGGAAAAAATTTTAAAAAGTTTTCTTTATATTCACATGTTTCTATAATAAAATAATCGCTATTTCCTATACGGTAATTTCCACCAATAAAATCTAAAATAGCACCAACTTCTATTGAAGGGTCTTTTTGAGCATTAATAAAGCATGAAGAAATCATAGAGGTAGTTGTTGTTTTTCCATGAGTTCCTGAAACACATATACTTTCTTTATAAAGCTTTGTTAAAAATCCTGCAAAAGTTCCTCTATCTACTAATGGAATATTATTTTCTTTAGCCAAAAGTATTTCTGGGTCAGTATTACTAATTGCTGAAGAAAATATTATTAAATTTGAATTTTTACAATTTTCTAAATCATGACCTATTTTTACTTCAATTCCATCTTTAATTAATTTATCTGTAATAGTAGTAGAATTTAAATCAGAACCAGTAACTATAAACCCCCATTTTTTAAGTGTTTCAGCAATAGCACTCATACTAATTCCACCAATACCAATAAGATGAATATGTTTGTATTTTTTTAAATCTGATATTTCTAAATTCATTTTTGCCTCCTAAATTTAAAGCAATTATACTATTATAAATGCATAAATTCAAGTAATTTAATTAAATTTTAAAAGTCAATTTTCAACATTTTCTTAAGATTTGTGAAAAATCTATCAAAAAAATAGAATAAAAAAATATAAAAATAAAATTATAAATATATATGATTAAAAATCTAAAAAATTACAAAAAAATATAGAAACTTGTAAAAAAAAGAAGGAAAAATTTTTTTCATGTAGAATATTTTAATTAGTACATAGATTTTTAATGTATGTATTAAAACTAGAAGAAAGAGGTGCCTAAAATGCAAATAACAGATGTACGTTTAAGAAAAGTAAATTTAGAAAACAGAATGAAAGCAGTAGCTTCTGTAACATTCGATGGTGAATTTGTAATTCATGATATCAAAGTTATCGAAAGTCAAAATGGATTATTTATTGCTATGCCTAGTAAAAAAACTCCAAACGGAGAATTTAAAGATATAGCTCATCCAATTAATGCTGAAACAAGAGAGAAAATTCAAAAAGCTATATTAGAAGCTTATGAAGCTCCTGAAGCTGAAGCTCCAGAAACTACAAGTGCTAGCAATTCAGAAGAATAGTTTTTAAATTGTTGAAAAGAGGCGTTACCGAAGTAACGCTTTTTTTGTATATATAAATAAAAAATGTTTTTTATCAAAATTATAAATTTATATTGTTATTTTTGGAAATATTATATATAATATAAAAAAGTGAGGGACGAGTATGAATAATAACGGAATAGAAGATATTTTAATAGGTGCCAGTTATAATAGTACAAATAAAAAAAAGAAAAAAGGTATTATAATTTTTTTTATTATTTTAATATTGATATTAGCAGGACTTATTTTTGCATATTTTTATATTAAAAATAATGAAAAGTCAAAAAAAGAAGTTTTTATAAATTACCTATCAAATGCAAATATTATAAATATATTTTCAAACAATATTTATGAAGATATTTGTAATAAAATGTTAACTGAAAATAGTGAAACAACTAATAATTTAAAATTTTCTACTAATATAGAAAATAATACTTTAGAAGGAATTGATGAAAGCAAATTTATATTAGATATAAATACAAAAAATGATATAAATAAAAATAAAAGTTATGGAGAAATTGAATTAAATTATTCAGGAAATGATATATTAAAATTAAATTATATATCAAACAAAAATGAAGCAGGTCTTTTTTCAAATGAAATTTCAGATAAATATATAGGAGTTCATTATGATAAAATAAAAGATGTTTTTGGAATTGATTTTAATTCAAATGAAATTGATAATATATTAAATTCACCAAAAATAAACTTATCAACAGATAAAAGAAATGAGTATTTAAAAAAATATTTTAATACAATTATTACAAATTTAACAGAAGAAGAGTTTTCAGTACAAGAAAATTTTTTACTTGAGAAAGATTCTGAAACTATATCTGTTACTTCACACACACTAACATTAACCCAACAACAATTAAATGATTTATTAGTTAAAGTATTAGAAGAACTAAAAAATGATGATGAATTAATAAATTTAATAACTTCAGATTCACAGAATGAGAGAATAGATGATGAAGAAATAGAAGAAGAGATTGATGATTCAAATAAATTTATAGAAAATGCAATAAATGTGTTATTAGGTAAAAAAATTAATATAACCTCTCAAGAATTTAAACAAGAAATAGAAGATGAAATTAATACAGTAAAAAATTTAAGTGGAGATGGTATAAAACTAACAATTTATGCAAATGAAGATAAAGTAGAAAAGATTACTATTGTATTATCTGAAGATAATACAATAGATTTAGAAATATTAAATAATACAGATAATGAAAATAATATTAAAATAACATGTTTATATAAAAATAACAGTATTTTTAATAATGATAAAACAGATTATTCAAGAGAGGATATTGAGGCTCAAAGCGAAAATTTAGAAAATAAAACAAATGGATTTTCACTAGAATTGAAAAAAGTACAAAATGAAGCAAGCACAACTATTGATGCAATATATAGTTTTATTGAGGATGAAAAAATTAATAAAAAAATATCTTTAAATATTAATACTAATGGAAAACAAAATTCTAATAATTATAAAAATGATATAGTTATAACTTATTCAAGTAGTGAAGGTGAAATAAAGATTATATTAGATAATAATATAAATTTTGATGTAAATCCTGAAATAGAAGATTTAACAGAAGAAAATTGTTTGTTTTTAGACAATTTATCACCAGAAGAACTTGATCAAACTAAGGTAGATATAACAAATAAATTAATTGATTTATATAATAACAAAATAGAAGAATTTGATTTCTTAGATGCAAATGTACATGCATCTACAATAGATAAAGCATCTTTAAATATAACTAGAAATGAAGCAAAACAAGCTTTAATAAATAGAGTTTCAATAATGATGAGGGAAGCTTTAGATAGAAATGAAGAATTTACACTTCAAAATCTAGTTGATTTATCAATAGAAGGATATGAAGTATCTTCTACTGTTACAGAAAGTGAAGCAATAGTAGTTGTTGATGTATATACATTTAGAATTGATTCAGATTTTATATTAACAGATGTTGAATAATATATTCTAAAGAGGAGATAAATATGGAAAAAAAGAAAAAGAAATTAAATGTAAAAAGAATAATTGTGCTAATTGTTTTATTAATAATTTGTATATTAATTTTATTTGGTTTAGTTACTTTAGTAAAAAAAGTTTTTTCTAAAGAAAAGTCTGTTGGAAATTTAGCTAATACAGGTCTTGTTTTTGAAACAAAAGATGCTGTATATTATAATAAATATGATAAAGGAATTGTAAAAGTTAATAAAAAGCGGTAAAGAAACGCAAATTACGGAAGAAAGTGCATCATCAATAACAGTTGTAGATGATACTATATATTATTTAACTGTTTCTAGTTCAAACACAATAGAATTAAAATCTATAAAAACGAATGGTGAAGATTTAAAAAATGTGGTAACTTTATATACACCTATTAATAAATTTTATATAGATAAAGGATATTTGTATTATATATCTAATAAAGATAAACAAGGAATAGCAAAACTTTCGTTAGAAACAAGAGAAGAACAAATAATTACTTTATCAAATATACAAGATTTTGTATTAGATGATGGAATAATATATTTTGTAGATAC
Organism: uncultured Clostridia bacterium; assembly: GCA_947596225.1. Lineage (GTDB taxonomy): Bacteria > Bacillota > Clostridia > TANB77 > CAG-508 > Scatovivens. Next base: position 17,858 of record CANQEX010000001.1, read on the forward strand.
AGCTGGTTTTTTACATTCAATAGAAACAAATGGAGCTAATTTTAAAGATATAACAAAAGATTATTCTATTAAAAAAATACAAATTCTAAATAATTGGATATATTTCTATAATCAAAAAGATAATTGCTTATGTAAAATAAATAAAAGTGGTTCTAAAGTAAAAACAATATCTACATTTGTAAATAATGAAATATATAATGTAACAAATAAATATATTTATTATTTTGATTCTATAGATAAAAAAATATGTAGAACTAATCTAAAAGGCAAAAAATCAAAAGCTTTAGTAACTGTAACTACCGAAAGACCAAAAATAAATATAGCTAATGGAATTGTATATTATTTAGATAATAGTAAAGATGAAAGTCAACTATATCAAATGTATAGAGTAAAGAAAAATGGATCTGAAGCAAAATCAATAGATTACTAATAAAACCTTGACAATCTTAACTCTTAAATATATAAATAAAATATAAAATTTGGAGGAGCCTATGAAATTAGGAACTGTTGTATATAATAATAAAATTTATAATTTAGATTATATGACAACTGATGAAATGATGGAGCTTTTGAAAAGAATTTCAGAAGAAAAAAAACAAAGTTTTGATGAAGCTAAAAAAATTATAAAATAAAGGGGGCATTACTTTGGAATATGAAAATGCACAAGAAAAGTGTGAAAAATTAAAAAAACTATATGATGAATCTGAAGGAAAAATAAAAACTGAAGCAATGGTAAGATATGCTTTTATAAATAAAACTTCGCAAGAAACAGTAAATGATAAAGTAAATGCTCAAATGAATTCTATAATGGTTGGAATCCATGAAATAAATCCTAAATTTAAAGAAGGTTCTAAAAATTATGATGCAACTAAAAAAAGAGTTACAGAGATTTTAGCTGAATATGAACAAACATTAATAGAATTAAGTGAATTTTATGATGGAAAAATAGAACAATTAATATTAAGAAAAGTAGAATTAGAAGCAAATTTAGTTGGTTGTATTTTAAATGAAGAATATTTAAAACAAAGAATTATAAAAAAGAATAAACAAAAAGATAATGATTTTGTAAAAAGATCTGTTAAAGATAATATAAAAATAGCAATAGAAAAAATAAAAAATCAAAGGGAAAATAATCAAAAAATAGATCCTATGGATATTTCAAAATTATTAGATCAACAAGATGTTGTTATTGAACTAGACCAAAAACTTTCAGATAGAATTGAAAAATCTGTAAGAGATGAAAAAGACAATAAAGATTTTATTAAAAAAATAGAAAAAGAAATTTCTATGATTAATTCAGAAATAGATAGAATTAATGGAAGAAAGAAAGATTCAATTTATGAAGCAATGGAAGTAGGTAGTAGAGCTATAACAACAAATATTCGTAGACCTAGAGTATTTAATAAAATAACGAGATTTTTTGTTAGTAGATTTAATACAGCAAAAATTATAGAAACAACAATTATAAAACCATTAGTTATTAGAATAGAAAATTTTAGAAATAATGAACTTGCTGGTATGAAAGGCTAATATACATATAAAAGGATGTGTTTAGGTTATGATAAAAGATTTTAGTAGTGAAGTAGAGAAGTCATATAAAAATGGAATAAAACCATATGAAAAAGCTATTAAGGCAATAAGTGGACAAGCTAGTGAAATAGAAAATTTAAGAAGATTAAGTGAAGAAATTGATAGAAAAGCAGGAATTTCAAGAGACTCAGAAAAAGAAATTTAAAATCACTTGAAATTTTAATAAAAATGTGTTATATTATTATACATATATTAAACCGTTATTAAAAAGCAAAGTAGGTAAATATAAAAATATATTAAAGAGAAAACAAATAATTTGCTGAAAATTTGTTTATATATAATTTACTGAAATTTCACTTTTGAGGTTCTTATAGTGAAGTAATAGTAGCTATAAGCGTTTGTTACGTTATAACTATAATGAGGTTAATCTTAATAAAAATAAATTTATTAGTTTAATGAAATTAGGTGGTAACACGTATATATTCGTCCTATGTTTATAGGGCGATTTTTTATTTAGGAGGGGAAAAAATGAAAGAAAAAATTGAAAATATTCGAAATTCTGCAAAAAATAAAATTGATGAAATTAAAAATTTGCAAGAGTTACAAGAATTAAAAGTTAAATTATTAGGTAAGAAAAGTGAATTATCTGATCTTTTAAAAGGGTTAGGAGCACTTGCTAAAGAAGAAAGACCAAAAGTAGGAAGTTTAGTAAATGATGCTAGAAAAGAGTTGGAAGAAAAATTTTCAGAAGCTGAAAAAAAATTAAAAGATAAAGCAATGGCTCAAAAATTAGAAAAAGAAAAAATTGATATAACAGCACCAAGTACTAAAATAATAAGAGGAAGTAAACATCCTTTAAACAGAATTATTGAAGAAATTCAAGATATATTTGTTTCAATGGGATATGATGTTGTAGATGGACCAGAACTTGAAACAGATGAATTTTGTTTTGAAAGACTAAATCTTCCAAAAGGCCATCCAGCAAGAGATATGCAAGACAGCTTATATATAACAGATGAATATTTATTAAGAACTCAAACTTCTGCAGTTCAAGCAAGAACAATGCTTGCAAATAAAGAGAAAACACCAATAAGAATGATTTGTACAGGAAAAACATATAGAAGAGAAGATGATGCTACTCATTCTCATCAATTTAATCAAGTTGAAGGATTAGTTATAGACTATAAAGATAAAAACACTTCTCTTGCAGACTTAAAAGGAACATTAGAAATTTTTATGAGAAAAATTTTAGGTGAAAATACACAGTTAAGATTCAGACCAAGTTATTTCCCATTTACAGAGCCATCTTATGAAGTTGATGTAACATGTTTTAAATGTGGCGGAAAAGGTTGCCCTCTTTGTAAAAAAACTGGATGGATTGAACTTTTAGGTTCAGGAATGGTTCATCCAAGAGTTTTAGAAATGAATGGATATGATCCAGATAAATATTCAGGTTTTGCATTTGGAACTGGAATTGATAGATTAGCTATGTTTAAATATGGAATTACTGATATGAGATATTTATACACTAATGATGTAAGATTCTTAAAACAATTTGATAGACAAGATAAAGATTAATAAAATGAAGGGAGAAATAAAATGATATTAAGTAGAAATTTCTTAAAAGATTATGTTGATATAGATGAAAGTATAGATATAAAAACTTTAGCAGAAGATATGACTAGAGTTGGTAATGAATATGATTCAGCTGAAAAATTAGTTCCAGCTACAAAACTTGTAATTGGAAAAGTTTTAGAATGTGAAAATCATCCAGATTCAGATCATTTACATTGTTGCAAAGTTGATGTAGGTAATGAAGTTTTAAATATTGTTTGTGGTGCACCAAATGTAAAAGCTGGAATTAAAGTTATAGTTTCTTTAGCAGGAGCTGAGCTACCAGATGGAGTAATTAAAAAAGGAATAATTAGAGGTCAAGAATCTAATGGAATGATATGTGCATTATATGAAATAGGAATAGATAAAAAATTCTTATCTGAAGAAGATAAAAATGGAATTCATATATTAGATGATAATGCACCAGTTGGAAAAGATCCAATAGAATATCTTAAATTAAATGATGAAGTAATAGATTTTGAACTTACAGCAAATAGAGGTGATTTACTAAGTATATTAGGAATGGCATATGAAGTAGGAGCTATATATGATAAAAAAGTTAAATTACCAAATTTAACTCATAATGAATCAGGTGAAGATTTAAATAAAACTTTTTCTGTTAAAGTAAATACTGAAAATTGTACATTATTTATAGCAAGAAAAGTATTAAATGTAAAAATTAAAGAAAGTCCTGATTTTATAAAAAATAGATTAATTGCTTCTGGAATTAGACCAATAAATAATGTAGTAGATATAAGTAATTATGTAATGTTAGAATTAGGGCAACCATTACACTTTTATGATGCAGATAGGTTAGGAAATGTTATTGAAACTAGAATGGCTGAAAACGGTGAAATTCTAACAACTTTAGATGGAAATAAACGTAAATTAGAAGAAACAGATATTGTTATATCAGATGGTAAAAGAGCAATAGGATTAGCAGGAGTTATGGGAGGTTTAGATACTGAAATAGAAGAAACTACAAAAAATGTTTTAATTGAATCTGCTATATTTGATAGAATAAAAATTAGAAAAACATCAAATAAAATACTTAGAAGTGAAGCAAGTAATCGTTTTGAAAAAGGATTAGATTCAAATAGAACTTATATGGCTATGGAAAGAGCAGTTAAGTTATTAGAAGAATATGCAGATGGTGAAGTTCAAACAGGAAAAGTAGTTTATGATGTAACAGAAAATAAAGAAAAGAAGATTAATATAACAACTCAAGATATAAATAGTTTATTAGGAACTAATATTAATAAAGAAGAAACATTAGAAGTATTTAGAAAATTAGGTTTTGAAACAAATGTAAATGGAGAAATAATTACAGTAACTGTTCCTACAAGAAGAATTGATATTTCAATAAAAGAAGATTTAATTGAAGAAGTTGGTAGAATTTATGGTGTTGATAATATTGAAGGAAAATTACCTGAAACACCAATAAAAATGGGTTATGTAGATAAAACAGATAGAGAAATTAGAAATAAAATGATTTCACTTGGTTTAAATGAAACATTATCATATGTTTTAATTAATGATAAAGATGTTCATAAATATACAAAAGATGAGTTTGAAGAGTTGAAGTTATTAGATCCAATGACAGAAGAAAGAAATGTTTTAAGATATAGTTTAATACCTTCATTATACAAAATTTATGAATATAATAAAGCACATTATATAAAAGATGTATGTATTTTTGAAATAGGAAAAGGTTTTTGGAAAAAAGAAGAAAAATATGGAGAAAACAAAAAACTTTGTGCTTTAATGACAGGTGAATATTATTTAGGAATAGATGTAAAAAAATCTGTTGATTTTTATATTATAAAAGGAGTAGTTGAAGAGGTTTTAGATTATTTAGGATATCAAAATAGATATAGTTTTGTTATGCCAAAACAAAATATAGAAGAATTTCATCCAGGTCAAGTTGCTGAAATTAGTGTAAATGGAGATATAGTTGGTATAATTGGAAGAATTCATCCTGAAATTTCAAAAGAAGCAGTTTATGTTTTTGAAATTAATTTAGATAAATTATTAGATAAAAAAGTATCAAAAATGAAATTTAAAGATATTTCAATTTATCCAACAGTAAATAAAGATATAGCTATTATGATAGATAAAGAAATAACAGTTGATGAAATTTCAAAAGTTATAAAAAAAGCTGGTGGAAATTTACTTACAAATTATAAAGTATTTGATATTTATACAAATTCTACTTTAGGTAATAAAAAGAGTGTTGCATATTCTTTAACATTTGGATCAAACTCAAAAACATTAACAGATGATGAAATTAATCCAATAATAGAAAAAATTGTTAATTCACTTGAAAAAACATTTAAAGCAGAATTAAGAAAATAATATAAAATTTGAAAAGCACTAAAAATAAACTTTCTTCAGCTCAATGCATTCATTATAGATTCTAAAAAAATTAAAATGAGCCTCTCGCTGTTCTAGCTTCGCTAGCCATCGCTTCCTCATTTTAATTTTTAAAGAATCTATACACTCATTCCAATCGCATTTCAGAAAGTTTACTTTTAAGTGCTTTTTCAAATATAATAATATAAATTTAATTATTAACTGATTTTTTCCATTTTATTAATCTGTTTTTAGGGGTTGACCTATAAATTCATTAAGGTTATAATGTAAATGATATTATAAGTGAGGTTGATAAGAATGAGAAAATCTAATTCAAATCTTTCTTTACAAAAGAAAGTAGCAATTATAGCAATATCAACGATTATAATAGTTACGGGTATAGCTATATTTGCTTCAAAAAAATTAAACAATGAAACACAAGTTGTAAGTGCATCTACAAAAAATCTTTTAGTAGATGAAGAAGTAGTTCCAGAAGTTAAAGAAGAAGTTATAGTAGTAGCAAAAGATAAAACTATAGATGAATCTTTAAAAGAGGAAGTTACTTTTGAGGGAATGACAGTAGAAGTACCTAAATCTAAAGTTGCACCAAGAAAATCGTCTGAAGATCCTGAAAACAATAAAAAAAGAGGTGGTGCACAAGTATCACAAGCAGATACTGCTACAATGTTTGAAAATACAGGTGTAAAATCTTATGGTATAGATGTTTCATCATACCAAGATAATATAAATTGGGCTGCTGTAAGAGCTAGTGGAATAGACTTTGCAATTATTAGATGTGGCTTTAGAGGATATGGAACAGGCGAAATTAAAGAAGATGCTTGTTTTAAACAAAATGTAAATGGAGCTGTAGCAAATGGAGTCAAAGTAGGAATATATTTTTATTCAGCAGCTATAAATGAAACAGAAGCATTACAAGAAGCTATTTGGGTTACTCAAAAAATTTCAACATATAGAATTACTTATCCAGTTGTATATGATTTCGAAGAAATTAATAAACATAGATGTGCAGGTGTAGATGGAGCACAAGCTGCAAGAAATGCTTTAACATTCTTAAACTTTGTACAGTCAAATGGATATGAACCAATGATATATGCAAATAAAACTGATATAGCAAAAATGTCTAGAGGAAATTTCTCTTGTAAATTCTGGCTTGCTCATTATACTAAAGATGGTCAACCAACAGATTATACAGGAAGTCATCAAATGTGGCAATATACTAGTGAAGGATCTGTTCCAGGAATTGCAGGAAGAGTTGATATGAATGTAGCATATTTTTCATATGGAGCTACTGCTAATGCAAAACATACACATAATTTCTCTGAATTAGTTAGAGGTTCATTAAAAGATTCAACATGTAAAGATAAAGGTTCAAAAACTATGAGATGTTCTTGTGGTGAAACACAAGTAGAAACAATTCCTTTAAAAGAACATACTTTTGGAGAATGGCAAGTATTTAAAGAAGCTACAGAAACAGAAGAAGGAATAATGAAAAGAGTTTGTTCAGGATGTCAAAAAGAAGAAACAAAATCTATAGATAAATTAAAATCAAAAGTTGATAATAGTACTAATACTCAAAAACCTACAGATTCTACAGGATCAGAAGAAAAAACTCATGAACATGATTGGGTTGTAAAAAGTAGAAAAGAGGCTACTTGTGGAGAACCTGGTAGTATAGAATATGAATGCTCATGTGGCGAAAAGAAAACAGAAACAATTAATCCTACAGGAGAACATAAGTATGACCCAGAAACGGGAATATGTAGTGAATGTAATGCAAAAGATCCAAGTCATCAAGATCCTCCACCACAAGAATAATGTATAATAAACAGGAGCTTTAATTTATAAAGCTCCTTATTTGATTTTATAAAAATTTTTTTAATCTGTTTATATTATTTTCTTGAAGTCTAATAAAACCATTTAAAATATCTTTTACACTTTGAGTTGCTTCAGGGCTTTGATTTAATAATTTAAATCCTTTAATAACTCCCATATCATAACCTTGAATTAATAATTCAGATAATTTTGTATTTGAAGTATCTGTCATAGTATTCATTTGAATACCTGTCCATCCCATAACTTTTTGACTTATAGGAGTATCATCAGGTATTTCACCAATTTGAGAAAAAGCTTCATTAACTTTATTTAATGTTGTTTGATATGTGTTATATTGTGTACTTAATTCATCTTGAAATTCACTATCAGAGCTTTTTTTTGCTACTTCTTCTAAAGAAGACATTCCCATTGTAACTCCTTTATGAATTTCATTTAATATTGTTAAATCATCCATGTAAAAACCTCCATTCTATTTTTAAATATTATTTGCCATAAAAAAATTAATATACAAATTTTTTCCAAATTTTATAAATTTAGCTTTAAATATTAAGAAAAATATATTATTATATGAGTAACGAATTTATTTTAGGAGAGATTATATGGAATGGACTAATGAACAAAAATCTGCTATATATGAGAAAGGTTCTAATATATTAGTTGCTGCTGCTGCAGGTAGTGGAAAAACAGCAGTGTTAGTAGAAAGAATTATTCAAAAAATTTTAAAAGATGGAATAGATATAGATAAATTATTGGTTGTTACTTTTACAAGTGCTGCAGCTTCAGAAATGCGTGAAAGAGTTTTAGAAGCAATTTATAAGAAAATGGATGAGGATCCTGAAAATGAAAATTTACAAAGGCAAGCTATACTTCTAGGAAAATCAAATATTTGTACAATACATTCTTTTTGTTTAAATGTAATTAAAAATAATTTTTTTGAAATAGATTTACCATCTAGTTTTAGAATAGGAACAGGAGAAGAAATAAAACTTTTAAAACAAGAAGTTTTAGAAGATGTTTTTGAAAGTCTATATGAAGACGAAGATGAAGATTTTGCAAAATTAGTTGATACATATACAGGATATAGAGGTGATGAGCCTTTAAAGGAAATTGTTTTAAAGATTTTTGATTTTATGCAAAGTTCACCTTTTCCAAAAGAATGGTTAGAAGAAAAAGTGGAAATGTTTAAAAAAGTTGATAATCAAGATTTTGCTAAAAGCAAATGGGGAAAAGTTCTAATTAAAAATCTACAAGATGAAATTATTGATGCAATTAATAGTTTGAAAATTTTAAGAAATAAACTTGAGATGGATTATGATTTAGAAAAGTATAAGTTAGTAATTGAAAAAGATTTAGAAAGATTAAAACAAGTATATGATGCTACAAATATTTCATGGGATTCGGCATTTAATGAAATAAATAAAGTAATATTTGAAAATTGGCCAAGAACTAAAAAAACAGATTTTGAAATCAAAGAAATTCAAAAGTCAAGAAATGTAATAAAAACTAAATTAATAAAAATTATTAAATCAACACTTATATATAATTCAGAAAGTGCATATAACGATATTTATTCAATGTATGAAATATTAAATAATTTAAAAAAAGTTATTTTTGAATTTGATAAAGAATTTAAAAATAGAAAAAAAGAAAAAAATATTGTTGATTTTAATGATATTGAACATTATGCTTTAAAAATTTTAGTAAAAAAAGATGAGAATGGAAAATATTGTCCTACAGATGTTGCAAAAAAATATCAAGAAAAATTTGAAGAAATTGCTATAGATGAGTATCAAGATAGTAATAAGGTACAAGAGTTTATATTAAATTCTGTTTCAAGAGGAAACAACATATTTATGGTAGGAGATATGAAACAAAGTATTTATAAATTCAGACAAGCATGTTTAGATTTGTTTATAGAAAAATATGAAAAATATAGTTTAGATGGAAATGAACATGGTTTAAAAATACAACTTTTTAAAAATTTTAGAAGTAGACAAAATGTTTTAAATGTTACAAATAGTATTTTTGAAACAATTATGAGTAAAGAATTAGGAGACATTAATTATAATGAAGAAGAATACTTAAATTATGGAGCAGATTTTGATGAAAATCATAAAAATATTTTAGATATTGCTGAACTAGATATTATTGATTTTAAAGAAGAGAGTATTGAAGCATGGAAAAATGAAACTGATGAAAACTATGAGGAAAGTGAAGAAATAAAACAACTTGAAAAAGAAGAAGTAGAAGCTAAATTTGTTGCAAAAAGAATTAAAGAAATTATAAATTCAAAAGTTCAAGTAAAAGATAAAAGAAAAGGTTATAGAAATGTAACATATAAAGATATTGTTATTTTACTTCGTTCAACTGCCAAAAGTGCACCTATTTATGAAAAAGAATTAATAAAGAGTAATATTCCTGTTTTTACAGATGCTTCAAGTGAATATTTAGATACTATTGAAATACAAAGTATTATAAGTGTTTTAAAAATATTAGATAATCCAATAGATGATATTAGCTTAGTTTCTGTGTTACGTTCAGAAATTGGAGGATTTACAGATAATGAAATTGTTGAAATAAGGTTATGTGATAGAAATACTAGTTTTTATAATAGTTTACTTTTAGCAAAAGAAAAATTGGATGGTGATATAAAAGAAAAAATTATAAAATTTTTAGATGATATAGATGAATGGAGAAAACAAAGTGATTATTTATCACTGTCAGAATTAATATGGAAAATATATACAGATACTGGATTTTATAATTATGTTGGACTTATGCCAAATGGTGCTTTGAGGCAGGCAAATTTAAAAATGTTATTTGAAAGAGCTAAAGAATACGAAAAAACAAGTTTTAAAGGATTATTTAATTTTATAATGTTTGTAGAAAATTTAAAAAATGGAAGTGGAGATATGTCTTCTGCAAAAATTATAGGAGAAAATGAAAATGTTGTCAGAATAATGAGTATACATAAAAGTAAAGGCTTAGAATTTCCAATTGTATTTTTAAGTGGAACTTCAAAAAATATAAATCTTCAAGAATTTAAAGAAAGTATTTTACTGCATCAAGACTTAGGAATAGGACCACAATATATAAATTATGAAAAAATGATAGAATATTCTACATCAGCAAAAGATGCAATAAAAATTTTATATAAAGAAGAAGCAATATCAGAAGAAATGAGAATTTTATATGTTGCTTTAACTAGAGCTAAAGAAAAACTTATAATAACTGGTACTATAAAAAATTATGAGGAGAATATTAATAGTAAAAAAGAACTTTTAGAGGTTTATAAATATAGTGGTGAAAAAATAAATCCAATATTATTAAAAAAATATATATCTTATATGGATTGGATATTATTAGTTATTCTTAATAACAAATTAAAAAATTTAATTAATATTAATAAATATTATAAAAAAGATATAATAAATAAAAATGAAGGTAAAAAAACAGATATAAGAAAATTTGATTTTGACAAAAAAATAGATATAGAAAAATATGATAAAGATTTTAATTGGAAATATAGTAAAGAATTATCAACTAAACTTCCAATAAAAAGTACGGTTAGTAAAATAAAAGAAATTGAAAATGAAAGTATTGATTTAGAAAGATTATATAATAAAGAAATTGGAATTGAAAAAATTACACCAAACTTTATGGAAAAAGATGAAAAAATAACTGCTAGTAAAAAAGGTACTTTAATGCATTTATTTTTACAGCAAATAGATTTTTCAAAAGAATATACATATCAAGATTTAGAAAATTTGAAACAAATATTGATAAAAACAAAAAAAATAACAGAACAAGAAAGTAAATTTATAAATTTGCAAAAGGTAATAATGTTTTTAAATTCAAAATTAGCAATTAAAATAAAAAATGCAAAAATAGTTGAAAAAGAAAAAGCATTTTGTAGAGAAATGCTTGCGAAAGAGATTTTTGAAGATGCTACAGATGAAACTATTTTAGTACAAGGTATAATAGACTTATATGCAATAACTCAAGATGATAATATTATATTATTAGATTACAAAACTGATTTTGTTGAAAATGAAGAAACATTAATAAAAAAATATTATAACCAATTAAAAATATATAAACAAGCATTAGAAGAGGCTTTAAATAAAAAAGTGGAAGAAATATATATTTATTCATTATATCTTAATAAAGAATTAAAAATTAATGTATAAAAGTAAGCAAAATACTTGCAAATATTTACAAAATCTGTATTTAAGTGTATAATATAAAATATAAATGTAAATAAAAGGGGAAAATAATATGAAAAGAATGAGAACTTTTTTTCTATATGCTTTAGGAATTGTTGGTTTTATTTTTTTATCCTACATATTAGAAGATGGTCTGATTTCAGGTATGTATAAAGAATTAAATAAGGAAAATTCATCTGTTTCATCGTCAGAAGATTTATTAATAACAGATGTATCTGCTAAAGCCTCATATATGAATGGTTATATGAATTTTAAACTTACAAATAATTCAAACAAGCAAAGTGATAAATTTTTGAAAATTGAATTATTTAGTAAACAAGGATTACTAGCAGTTACAGACTATGTTCCAATAACAGATTTAGATTCAGGAAATACCAAAAATTATGAAGTAAAGTTTAAAGGAAATGATATAGATAGTTATAAATTATCTGTAGTAGATGAAGTACCTGATAAAAGTAATATTATAAATATTTTTGGTTGGGAAGTAGATTTAAGTGATGTCTTTGGAATGGATTTGACTAATGCTACAATATTTGGTGTTAAATTATCTGAAATATTTAAGTGGGATAATTTAAAAACTGCAGGAGGAAATGCTTGGTCTTGGACAAAAAATTTATTAGCATCAGTACCTTGGTGGGGGTATGCTATCGCTTCAGGAATAATTTTATGGTATATGCCAGTTGGATATTTATTTGGAATTTTCCCATTATAAAAATATATTTAGAGTCAACAATAAGGTTGACTCTATTTTTTTCTTGATAAAAAAAATCAATTAATATATAATAATTTTGAGAATTAAAAAAGGAGAAAATAATTTTATGTTAAATGATATAGAATTACAAAATTTTAAAAATATAGCACATAATGTAAGGCAAAGTATAATTGAAATGGTATATAATGCAAAATCAGGTCATCCAGGAGGTTCTTTATCAATAACAGATATATTAACAGTTTTATATTTTAAAGAAATGAATATAGCCAGTCCAGATGATGAAAATAGAGATAGATTAGTTTTATCAAAAGGGCATTGTTCAACAGCATTATATGCTATATTAGCAGAAAAAGGTTTTATACCAAAAGAAGATTTAAAAACTTTTAGAAAAATTGATAGTTATTTGCAAGGGCATCCTGATATGAATAAAATTCCAGGGGTTGATATGACAACAGGTTCATTAGGCCAAGGTTTATCTGTTTCAAATGGTATGGCAATAGCTGGTAAATTAGATAAGAAAGATTATAGAGTGTATTGCATATTAGGAGATGGAGAAATAGAAGAAGGACAAATATGGGAATCAGCAATGACATCAGCTCATTATAAACTAGATAATCTTTGTGTTATTGTAGATAATAATAATTTACAGATAGATGGAAAAATTGAAGAAGTTATGAATTCAATTCCTATAGATAAAAAATTTGAAAGTTTTGGATTTAATACAATAGTAATTAATGGACATGATTATAATCAAATATTAGATGCATTTGAAATAGCAAAACAAACAAAAGGAAAACCTACTGCAATAATTGCTAAAACAATAAAAGGAAAAGGAATTTCTTATATGGAAAATAAAGTAGAATGGCATGGTAAAGCTCCAAATGATGATGAATATAAATTAGCAATACAAGACTTAATGAATATATAGGAGGGAAAGATGGATATTAATAATAAAAAGGCAACCAGACAAAGTTATGGGGAAGCTTTAGTTGAACTTGGAAAAATAAATGAAAATATAGTTGTTTTAGATGCAGATTTAGCAGAAGCAACAAAAACAAAATTATTTAAAGAAGAATTTCCAGATAGATTTTTTGATATGGGAATAGCAGAACAAGATATGATTAGTACTTCTGCAGGACTTGCAACATGTGGAAAAATACCTTTTGCAACTTCATTTGCTGTATTTGCTACTGGAAGAGCATATGATCAAATAAGAAATAATATATGTTATCCGAATTTAAATGTTAAAATTTGTGGAACACATGCTGGAATAACAGTTGGAGAAGATGGAGCAACACATCAAATGCTTGAAGATATAAACATAATGAGAGGACTACCAAATATGATTGTTATGAGTCCTTCAGATGATATTCAAACTAAATGGGCAGTGAAAGAAGCTAGTAAAATAAAAGGACCTGTTTATATAAGAGTTGCTAGACTTGCAACTCCTATAATATATGATGAAAAAACAGAATTTGAAGTTGGTAAAGCAGTTATGTTTGGTGAAGGTAAAGATGCTACAATATTTGCAACAGGAACAATGGTAGCAGAAGCATTAAAAGCAAAAGAAGAATTAGAAAAAGAAAATATATTTGTAAGAGTTGTAGATTTTCATACAATTAAACCAATAGATAAAGAAATAATTATAAAATGTGCTAAAGAAACTAAAAAACTTATTTCAATAGAAGAACATAATATCATTGGAGGCTTAGGAACAGCAATTTCAGAAGTATTAGTGGAAAATTACCCTAAAAATTTAGTTAGGATGGGAATGAAAGATTGTTTTGGAAAATCTGGTAATGCAATAAAACTGTTAGAATATTTTAAATTAACAAGTAAAGATATTATAAAAATAGTTTCACAATTTTCAGATTAAATATTATTTAATTTTATCTTTAAATTTAGAAGTTTTTAAGTTAAGTATATTGAAAAAAAGACAATAAAAATGATATAATATAAATAGAATTTTTATTTTTTGAAGAAAAGGGATAAATAATTATGAATGAAGATGAAGAATTAAATGAAGATACTTCTTCTCAAGACAATGAATCTAGTTCTAGCAATAGTTTTACACAAAAAGCTGCACAAAAGGGCATGGAAAAAGCTAGAAAACAGGTTACAAAAAAAGCTACTAAAACTGCTGCAAAAGCAGCTAAAGCAGGTTCTAAAATGGCATCTTTAGGCCCTATTTTAGTATATGTAATTATAGCAATAGTTATAATTATTGTATTTGTAGGTATAATTATGTTTTTAATAACTATGCCTGGTATGGTTATGGAAAAAATAAAACAATTAGGCAAAGCCATTGGAGATGTTTTACTAGAGATTTTTGGAGTTGATAAAACTTTAGATGTAGATGATAATACTATATATACAACTTTAGATTATTTAGAAGAAATGGGGTATGATTTAAAAGGTTTTGGTTTTTTAACTGATTATATAACAACAGAAGAACAAGCAAAAAGTGTTAACAAAAATATTAAAAATGAAGATGGATTAAAGATTGATAAAGAAGAAGGTGTAGCTAAAAATAATGATGGTAAAATAATATCAGCTAAAAGTGATTTTATATATAATTATCTTGTTTCTGATAATTATGTTTACACCTTAAAAAATGAGAATCATGTTTCTGGTGATGGAACAGGAGGATTTTTCAATGGAGCAGTAGGGTTACTTGAAAGCATAGTAGATTTTGTATTTAATGGTGAATTAAAAGATCATTGGTCAAGAGGTTTTATAGCAATATATAAAGATAATGGAATATTGGGAAATCCAGCAGGAACTTTCTTTAATGATTCAGCATTTAAGTTGGGAGATTATGTTGATATTAATCCAGAAGCAAAAACATTAGAAATAAAAAAGGGTGTTTTAGGAAATGCTATGACATATAAATTAGAGGGTTGGACTGGTAGATATGGAATGCCTGTAGACTTCTTATTATCAGTTCATTTAGCAACAATGATGCCAGATTTAGCATATGATATGGCAACTACTTTTAATACACAGTTATATTTATTATTACATCCAATAGGAGGAGGAAATTCAGCAACTGCTGTAGGATACTATAAAGGTGTCTCATATGATACCCTAGCTAAAGATACAGGTAGTGGTGTTACAGGGGTACTTAATAGGTGGCGTGTAAGTAGAGAAGAAGGTTATAATTTATTTAAAAATAATCCAAGCCTAGAAAGTCCAGCTGATTGTATAGGACCAGAAAATGAGAGATATGAAGCACCAGTTGTTGCAGAACCACCAGCAGATTTTGATGAAAATGTTATTGGTGGTAATACTTATGATATTTCAACAACAGATACTAATTATCAAACTCAAGCTGTAAATAGATTTAATACAATGATAGATAATTTTAAAAATTATGGGTGTACAGAAAATAAAATATCAACATTTAGTGAATTTGAGAGTTTATTAACTAAAGAAGAAAATAAAACAACATATGAAAGAACAGCTGGTTCAACTTATAATGGTGGTGGAGACTATGAAAAAAAAGAAGTGCCTTTAGAAGAAGGAGAAATTATAGCATCTTGTAATCAACCTATAAGTTGGACAGGAAAAGCACCAGCACCAAATAGTGATGAAAATTGTACATATATGACTACAATTAATATTATTTATGAAAATTATAGTGCAAAAGATGAAGAAGGTACTGATATTTCAAAAAATTATATTAGAATTACATACAAACCAATAACTAGAAGTGAGACAGAAAGTGAGATAAAAGCAGAAATAGAAAGTAAAAAAGAAAAATTAAGAGCAGAAGGAAAAACAGAAGAAGAGATTGCAGGTATGTCTGATGATGAAATTTTAGCAAACATATCTTGTAGCACTGCTGCAAGAGGAGAGGATAGTGGAGACTATACTGGATGTTGTGATGTTTGTAGAGCTTATTTACAAAAAATATATAATATTGTAAGTGCTGTTGATGTAAGTAATTTTCAAATGTATCAACCATATATTTCTTCTGTAGAGGATCATTGGTATAGAGATGTTTATTTTGTAGCTGCTGATGCTAATGAAGAATTTATTGATTTAGATTATGAATATGAAGCTGTTATGAAAGAAAGATGGACTTTATACGAAACATATACAGATTCAGGAAGTGGTTATAAAAATAATCCTAGTAGAGCTGGTGATTATATATTATATGCTGTTGATAAAAATGGTGATTATGCAACTAAAAAAAGAGATATAGAAAATGCTAGTAAAACAAATAAAATAAAACAAGCAGGTAAATATTTTATATATGATGGAACACAGGAAGAAGCAAATACTGAAGAAATAAAAGTAGCAAAAAAAGCAATAACAAGCAAAATATCTGATAATAAGGATGAGTTATCTTGGAATGATGTTGGAAATAATATGTTGTCAGCATATAAATTAGAAAATGTAAGTACTACAACAAAACAACAAGCTTTTGAAGGTATAACTGAAGGGGATGATGACTATGATATTAAAAAAGATGTATCTGTAGAAATAACTCTTTCAGAAAACATTGTACAAACAGGAGAAGGACAAAGAACAGAAACTAATCCTGAAATAAAGAAAATGTTTTTAAACAATACATATTTTAGATATGATGGAAGTCAAGAAACTGCTGAAGCAATAACAAAATTAAGAAATAATAATAACTTGAATTATGGACCATTAAATGAAGGTCAAGGAGGAAAAACACTAAATTCTATTTTGAAGTTAAAAACAACAATAGGTGAAGGTGACAATAAAAAAGAATATACTGTATCAGATGTTTCAGGACAAGTAAATTTAAATCAAGATTCATTAAATGCGTTTAGTATGTTAGAAAACACTCATACACTTGATGCAGATTATATATATAAAGATTTTAAAGAATTAATAGTAGAATTAGGATATTTTGATAAAGAAGAATTAACAGATGAAACTCCTAAATTATTACAATTTCCAATTCCAGAGATAGGTTCATATGGATACCCTAGAAGAACTATAGATAAAAGAGAAAATGAACCTGGTACAATGATACATTCTAAATATGATATTGATGCAAATGGTAAATATACATTAGCACAATCATTGTTAGATGAAGAAGGAAATAAAACTGTAAAATCAAATGCAGAAATTAATGAAGGAGAGGCTACTTCAGATGAGAAAGGTAAACCAAGTGTTAACTTAAAAAAGAAAAGGGAAAATAGTCAAAAGGCTGCAGATGAAGTCATTAAAAGGAGAAAGGAAGAAGGAAGGGCTAAAAGTGAAAATAAAGCACCAGCAAGTTCAATAGATGTAACAAATTTAGTAGGTGCAACAGGAAGTACATTTAAAGGAGATACTTTAATAGAAACAGCAACCAATTGTTGGCAGTATATTGTAGAGAATGGTAATAAATACACATATGCTGGTGCGAGTATTCCAGTTAATAATGGTACTACAGTTGATTGTAGCTCATTTGTATCTTGGATTTTATATGAATATGGATTTGAAGAATTTGGCGGAGGTCAACATAATACAGGACAATTTTACAATACTAATTGGACTGAAGCAATGGGATGGGAAGAAATTCCTGTTGGAGCAGGAGCAGATTGTAGTTCTGAATTAAAAGCTGGAGATTTACTTGTAAGAGATAATGGTAGTGGAGATGGACATATACAATTCATTGCTAGTATTGAAGATGGCGATATTATTGTATATGATTGTGGTGACGTAAGCCATTGGAGTACTCGTGATAATATGGATGGATTTGTAAGTAACTTTGCTAGAGGAGATTCTAAAGGTAGACCAGGAAAAATTATAAGAATTGAAAATACACAACTAGAAAAAGGTGAAAAATATGTAGGATATTATGGAAATGAAGCTGTTGTTTCACCAGTTACAGGAATTCTTTTAGAATATGGTACTTATGATAAACAGGTGAAAAGTAGTGTAAGTGGAGATAAATATAGAGTAAATGTTGATTTAAAATATGGTCCATCAATTAAAACAGAAAATGATTTTGAAGAAAAAAACAGTAAAGGAAAAAAATCTGATTCAAAAGATGATGAACAGAATATAGTAGTAGATAAAGTAGGATATGCGAAAATACTTGTTTTAAATGATGAAGCTTATAGAATTTTAGAAAGTAATACTGATAATTCTTGGAAAGAAAACTATGGTAGTTTACAAAAAGAAAAAGGAGGTTATTTAGAAGAATTAGGATTAAAAACAACACAAGAACAAGTGGATAAACAGATAGATGCTATGCCACAAATAGATAAAACTGTTTATGGTTATAAAGAATTTGTTGAGAATTATGAAAAATTTGGAATTGCTGGAAATGTAATTTATATAGATGGATTTAAAACAGAGTTACCAGACAAAGATTTCGTTTCTAGTGCTAGTGGAGATGAAGAAGATGATGATAGTACTTCTTCTGAAAGTATTGATTTGTCAAATGAAAAAATACCAGATGGAGAAGATTTAAGCTTAGAATCATTTAAAATAAAACAAAGTGAATTAACTGATGAAAAAAAATTGGAATTAATTCAATCATTGTATGAGATGGATGAAAAATATAAAACAGCAAATGAAGAAATTAATGTAAAATTAAATGCAGAAAATAATATAAAAGACAAGGCTTCATCAGCTATATATGTTGATAAAAAAATAAAAGTTAAAAAGAATAAATATGATGCAATATTTATAAAAGAGGGAACTGTATTAGGAAGAACTTATACAGATAAAGAATTAGTTGAAAAACTTAGAGGAGAAAAAATAGAAAATTATCAAGATGCATTAGTTGTTAATAAGAAAACTGATTCAGATGATAAAAATTTATTAGATCCAATAAATACTGATAAAATAATAGGAAATTATGTAAGAGTAATAATGAGAGACCAAAAAAATGATACACCAATAGAAAATGTTGAGGATTATATGAAACTTGATGATGGAGAAGAAGATGCTAATTATGATAATGATTATGAATTATTTTATTGGTTACCTTTTGAATCTGGTGGTACAGATTTAGATGGACAAGGACCGGAAATTCAAGGCTCTTGTTCAAATGGTGAAACTGCGATAGGCTTAGTTCAATGGACTGTATTAACGAATAGTAATATGAATAACATTAGTGAACAATTTATAAAAGGTTGTTTAGAGGAAAATCCTACACTTTGTGCACCATTAAAAGCTTATGAATCTTGGACTGCACAACAATTTTGGGAAGATTATTCTAGTGGAACCAAAGAATTTCAGAAGGTAGTTTCAGGAATTTGTGATGTTGATAGAGATGCTTTTGTTGGTGTTCAGATGGAAGTGGCTAAAAAACAATATTTAGATCCAATAATTAATGAAAATACATGGTTGGGAGAAAGACCGTCATGTGTTCAAGGTGAGGTTATGCATTTACATTTGTGGGGAGCTAATTATAAACAAGTCCTTGATGATTCATCAGCATCAGATGAGGAGATAATAAAAAAAGTTAGAACTGTAATAGCTAATACAGGTTCTACTTCTGGACCTGCTTCTGGTGATGAGACTAAAGGAAGAGCTTTTTGTGAACCAGAAATTGGTTTAAGAATTTTAAGTGGTGAAATACCTACAGATAAAGTTGAACAATGGGTTAGAACAGCAAATACAGAACATTTAGGATTTAATGTTTGGGACCATTGGAAATAGAATAAGAAAGGAAACTTTATTATGAATAAAGAAGGTAAAAGAAAACTATTCAAATTAACACGAAATTGTTTAATTATTTTCTTTATATTACTGAGTATATTAGTAACAATTTATATAGTATATATAAATTTACCAATTAATAGGTATCTTAATTATATTTATAATGAAAATAAGGAAAATGATATTGGAAAGATGCCTATGGATGTTTCTAAATTATTTGTAGAATATAAAGGAACAGTACCACAAATAACAATTTATAAAACTATGTATTCTTTTGTAGATAAAATTATAGAAAAATATTATTTAGAAACAAACAATCTTAATGAAGAACAATTGAACGAGTATTATTCAAAAAATAGAAAAAATATTGAAAAAGAAATAGGAATATCTGAGTTAAATCAATTTATAAAATTTTTAGAACCAATAAAAAAATTAACTGGAACAGAATTAAAATTAAATAATTATACTATAAATTCTAATACTATAACTCGATATGCAACATATACAAAATTTGTATTATTAGTAAAATATGAGAATAATGAAACTATAGGATTTTATTTAGAAATTTTAAATTCTGTTGATAAAGAAAAAACTCCTATAAATTTTAGAGGTGAAGTTGAAGAAAAATATTTAGATTACGAATATAAGCCTAATGATTATCAAACACCAGATGTTCCCTTAAATGGAAAAGTTATTGATAACTAAAAATTCTAAAAAAGTAAATCTGTTTTATATAGATTTGCTTTTTTTGTTTGTATACAAGTTTCGGGACAGTATATTGCCAAAATATGGAGAAAAATGGTATAATATAAATAGGGGATTTATATTTTAAAGAAAAGGAATAAAAAATTATGGATGAAGATGAAGAATTAAATGAGAACACTTCTTCTCAAAATAATGAATCTAGTTCTAGCAATAATTTTGCACAAAAAACTGCACAAAAAAGTATGGAAAAGGCTAAAAAACAGGTTACAAAAAAAGCTAGTAAAACCGCTGCAAAAGCAGCTAAAGCTGGTTCTAAAATGGCATCTTTAGGTCCTATTCTAATATATGTAATTATAGCAATAATTATAATTATTGTATTTGTAGGTGTAGTTATGTTTTTAGTAACTATGCCTGGTATGGTTATGGAAAAAATAAAGGCTCTGTTTAAAGAAATAGGTAATAGGTAATAGGTGGTTATCTTGGTGGGGACAAGATACGGCAAAACAAATAGAAGATAAAGAAATTTATGGTGTATTAGATTATTTAGAACAAATGGGATATGATTTAAAAGGATATGGCTTTTTAACAGATTATGTTGGAAAGTCTGACGATGGTGTTGAAAGAGATTCTGATAGTGATACAATATCTAATGCTGAAAGTGATTTTATTTTTACATATATAGTGTCTGAAAATTATTTGTATACAATAAAAAATAATAATGTAACAACTTCTTGGTGGAAAGCACCTTGGGAACATTTATCTGCTTTATGGTCTGATAATTTAGATAACAGAAAAGGTATGTTAGCTATTTATCATGAAGATAATGGAAAAATAGGAAGTGCAAAGGAAAATGCATATGATGCATGGGAGAGAGGATCTATAACTGCAAATGCAGAAACAAAAACATTAGAGATAAAAAGAGGTTGGTTTACAAATACAATGACTTATAATTTAGATGGTTGGACAGGAAGATATGGAAAACCTATAGACTTTTTACTATCACTTCATATTGCAACAATGATGCCAGATTTAGCATATGATATTGCTTCAAATTTTCCAACAGAAATATATTTAATATTACATAAAGTAAATGATTCAGAAGTAATAGCTTCATATAAAACTAATACAGGTGAATATGTTGATTATCCAACAATAGAAAAAGCATTGACTGGTAATGAGGCAAGACATTGGTATTCGAAAGTATGGGATTGGTTTGATAATTTAAATATAAATACAGATGAGGCAAATAATGTTTTTAATTTGGGAATAGAACATGCAGAAGATTGTGATTGTGAATTTGATAATGATAAAGTAAAAACAATTGGAAATAATTGTAAAAATCATATAAAAGAAATTTTAGATAATTTAAAAGATACTAATGATTATTCATTTGATACATATACACCATATATATCAAAAGTAGTTAATCATTGGTTTAGAGATGTATATTTTGTAGCAGATGATCCAAAATTATCATTTGTTACTAATGATGTTGAATATGAGGCATTGATGAAAGAAAGATGGACATTATATGAAACATATTCAAGTGATGATAGTGATAAAGGTACATATAAATATAATTTAGAAAAAGCTGGAGAATATATATTATATGAAATTGATGAAGCTGGAAATTACAAAACAAGTGGAGATGGAAAAAAAGGATATGAGGGACATATAATATATGAAGGTTCACAAGAAGAAGCAAAAAATGAAAATATTAAAGTTGTAAAACAAGCAGTAACTAAAAAGTTAGATGATATTGTTGAAGATGCAAATTGGAATAATATTAAAGGAACTTGGGCAGCATATAATTTTGAAGATACACAAACAGCAATGGAAAGGGTATTTTCAGATGAAGATGCTGAAGATAATGAAATTAAAAAGAGAATATATTATCAAATGACTACTGGTGGAAATGTTGTACAAACAGGAGAAGGACAAAGAACAGAAACTAATCCTGAAATAAAGAAAATGTTTTTAAATAATACATATTTTAGATATGATGGAAGCAAAGAAACTGCTGAAGCAATAACAAAATTAAGAAATGATAATAATTTAAAGTTTGGTGCTTTAAATGATAAAAAAGTTCAAGGTAAGTCATTAGATACTATACTAAAATTAAAAACAACAATAGGCGAAGGGGAAAATAAAAAAGAATTCTCTGTATCTGATGTTTCAGGACAAGTAAACTTAAATCAAGATTCATTAAATGCTTTTAGTATGTTGGAAAATGAACATACTTTAGATGCAGATTATATTTATAGAGATTTTAAAGAATTAATTGTAGAACTTGGATATTTTACAAAAGAAGAATTAACAGATGAAACTCCTAGATTATTACAATTTATAGTACCAGAGATAGGTTCATATGGATACCCAGAAAGATCAATTGATAAAAGAGAAAATGAATATGGAACAATGGTGCATTCTAAATATGATATTGATGCAAATAATAAATATACATTAAAAAATCTTTTGGCAGATACAATAAATGATTCTATAACAAATGAAAAAGCAGAAAATGATACAACAGTAAATGAAACGGTTAATGGAATTACTTCAAATGAAAATTTAGAAAATGCTTTAAATGGTATAAGAGCAAGAGCTGAAAACGGTCAAGAGTTTATATCTTTAGGTAGTATAGAAAATAGTACAACTTCTTTATTATCATTAGATGAATGGTGGGAAGAAAATCAAAAAATTTTTGATATATATAAAGCTGAAGGTTGGCTTTATGATGGTCATGAGGGTCCTGGTGGTTCACTTTCTGGAACAGGACAATCAAATGGTTGTAATGCTGGAACTTCATTTGATCAAGTTCACAATAATTCTAGTTCAGAAAAGTCTACAGACTGTTCAATAGGTACATCATGGCTTTTACAAAAACTAGGTGCTTTGGGAGAAGGACATACATTTACCTCATATATGGGAGATAGTGGTACTTTAAATCAAAGTGATATTTGTGCTCAAGAATTACTAGATGCGGGTGCTGAAGTTATTGTGCCTCCTGATGGTACTAATTTTGCATCTGCAGCAACTAGTGGTCAATTAGAACCAGGTGATATATTGTTCTATTCAGGACATGTTAGTTTGTATTGTGGTGAAAGTTATAAAGATTGTAGTGCTACATATTGTTGGGATACAGGATCTACTTCTCAAATTCAAGCTGGAGGACCAGTTGATAAATCTAGTGAAACTAGACCTATAAAATTAATTTTAAGATTACCTATTAGTAATACGCCTAAATCAGAAGGAAATCCATATGAAGGATTTAAGGGAAATGAAGCTGTTGTTTCACCAGTTACAGGAATTCTTTTAGAATATGGTACTTATGATGAAAATGATAAAAGTAGTGTAACAGGTGAAGAGTATAGAGAAAATGTAGATTTAAAATATGGTTCAGCAATTAAAACAACTTCAGAAGATGATGAACAAAATATAGTAGCAGATAAGGTGGGATATGCAAAAATATTGGTATTAAATGATGAAGCTTATCAAATTCTAGAAAGTAATACTAAGAATTCTTGGAAAGCAGATAGTTTACGAAAAGAAACAGGAGGTTATTTTGAGAAATTAAAAAAGACACAAAATGAATTGGATGACCAATTAAAAAATATGTCACAAATTGATAAAACTGTTTATGGCTATAAGGAATTTGTTGAGAATTATGAAAAATTTGGAATTGCTGGAAATATAGTTTATATAGATGGATTTAAAACTGAATTACCAGATGAATCATTTGGTTCAAGTGAAGATGAAGATACAGATACCTTAACTTCTGAAACAGAAGGAATACCTAAAGGAGAAGAACTTAAATTATCAAGTTTTAAAGTAAAAGAAAATCAGTTAGAAGATGAAAATGAATTAATTCAATCATTGTATAAAAAGGCTGAAGAATATAAAACAGTAAGTGAAGAAATTAATGTAAAATTGAATGGAGAAAGTCAAATAAAAGATGAGGCTTCACCAGCTTTATCTGTTGATAAAAAAATAAAAGTTAATGATAAAAAATATGATGCAATATTTATAAAAGAAGGAACAGTATTAGGAAGAACTTATACAGATAAAGAATTAGTAGAAAATGTTAGAAATGAAAAATTTGAAGATTATAAAGGTGCAGTAAAAACTGATGGTGAATCTGCTTCAGAAGATATGAATACTGATAGAGTAATAGGAAATTATTTAAGAATAATAATGAGAGATAAGGATGACACAGTAATAGAAAATGTTGAAGATTACATGAAACTTGATGATGGAAGTAAAAATGATTTAAATGGAGTATATGAAGATTTAGAGAAAATAGATGAAAATTCAACAGATGCTGAAAAAGTTAGAGCAGCAGTTAGTTATTTTGTAGAACAAGGTTTTACAGTAGAAGCTGCTTGTGGAATTTTAGGAAATTTAATTCAAGAATCAAGTCTAGATCCTAATGCTGTTAATAGTAGTTACTTATATCATGGTTTAGCACAATGGGATCCGGATATAAGATGGGTTACTGTAAAGGAGTGGATGGCATCACAAGGTTATAATGAAGATAGTTTTGCAGGACAAATAAGAGCAATATATGAATGTGAAAAAAATCAAATGGATGAATCTAGATGGGAAGAATTAAAAGGATTAACAGATAGTGAGAAAGCTGCTGAATTGTTCTTAGTATATTTCGAAAGAGGTATAGGAGGAAGTGATCCAACAGTATGGTATGATCCAGGAGTTTGTTATCAAAATACAAATAATAGAAAAAAATTTAGCCATAATGCTTACGATATTTATATGGGTGATGATAGCAAAGGAATAAAAGATTAAATATTATTAGAAAGGTTTATTTTATGGAAAATAGGAATAATATAAAAAATAAAATTGTAATAATATTATTATTAATTGCTCTTATTACAGTAGTAGCAATGATAATTACTATAGTATATATAAATTCAACAAATGATACTTTAATTAGTAAAAAAAAGTTAGAGTATATAAATGGTAAAGAATGGAATAATGAATTATTTCCTGATGAAATGCCAAAATTTTATAGAAGCTATAATGGAAAATTAACAGCACAAATTATGGGAAAATCTATTTATTATGTAGCAACAGAATTAATTCCAGAATATTATACAAAATTAAAAAATTTAGATGATAAGTTACTAAATGAATTTTATAATAATAATTCAGATAAAATTAAAATAGAACTAGGAATTACGACAAATAATGATTTTAATGAATTTATTAAAGAACTAAATAAATTAAATAATGACAACATTGAATTTGAAAGTTTTATGATAGATAAAGAAACGATTCAAACACGAAATGGAAAAACAACAGCTAAATTACATATAAAATATAAAAATTGTGAGGAACTTATTATTGAAATTACTCCACTAACAAATATTAGTACAGATACATCGCCAATTATTTATTCAAAATAATTTAATAAAAAAAGCAATATTATCCTTTTTAGTATTGCTTTTTTTTTTTATTATTGATATTATATACAAGTAAAAAAGTGTATGTTTAATATTCTAAGGAAAGGACAAAAACTTAATGATAGAATTTAAAAATGTAAGTAAGATATATGATACTGGAACAGAAGCGGTTCACAATGTATCTTTTAAAATAGATAAAGGAGAATTTGCATTTTTAGTAGGTACATCTGGTTCAGGAAAATCTACTTTAATAAAACTAATTTTAAAAGAA
Source organism: uncultured Clostridia bacterium (assembly GCA_947596225.1). Lineage (GTDB taxonomy): Bacteria > Bacillota > Clostridia > TANB77 > CAG-508 > Scatovivens. The sequence goes on from CANQEX010000001.1 coordinate 44,180, forward strand.
GAAGAAGCCACAAAAGGAAATATTATAATAAATGGTAGAGATATTACTTTTTTGAAAGCAAGAAGTGTTCCTCATTTACGTAGGAGTATGGGAGTTGTTTTTCAAGATTTTAGGTTACTTCCAGATAAAACTGTATATGACAATGTAGCATATGCTATGTATATTGTAAAAGCAATTCCAAAACATATAAGAAGACAAGTTCCAATGGTACTTTCATTAGTAGGATTAAGTACAAAAGCTAAATGTTATCCAAATGAATTATCAGGAGGAGAGCAACAAAGAGTGGCTTTAGCAAGAGCTTTAGTAAATAACCCTTCAATGCTAATTGCGGACGAGCCTACAGGAAACTTAGATCCTGAAACAGCTTGGGATATAATGAATTTACTTAATGACATTAATGCTAGAGGAACTACTGTTGTTATGGCAACACATGCAAAGGATATAGTAAATAGAATGGAAAAAAGAGTTATACAAATAGATAAAGGTATAATAATTAGAGATGATAAAAAAGGTGGGTATAATAGTGAGGTATAATGGTTTTTCTTATTTAATAGGTGAAGGTTTTAGTAATGTACTAAAAAATAAAAAATCAACAATTATATCAATTATGACAATGGTATGTACAATGTTTTTATTCGGAATATTTTTCTCAATTGGTGTAAATGTTAATTCTGTATTAGAACAAGTACAATTAAAGCAAGGAATACAAGTTTTTATTTGGGATGAAACTACAGAAGATCAAAGATTACAATTAGAATCAGAAATAAAAACTTTAGATGGAATAAATACTGTTGTATTTAAAAATAAGCAACAAGCATTAGATGATTTTAAAGAAATGATGAAAGATAGAAAAGAATTTTTAAAGGCTTATGAAGGAGAAAATAATATTTTCCCAGCATCATATGTGGTTACACTAACAAACTTAGAAAAATCTAATGAAATACAGGATGAAATAAAAAGAATAGGTGCTAAAATTGCTACAGAAGGAAGAAGCCAAGAAGTTAATTTAGATATTGAAGAATCAACAGAACATGATTCAGTTATAAAAGAAATTACTAGTAGTGATAATGCTATAACAGCTTTAATTACTATTGTTAAAGGCGTTAGAATTGCAATATTAGTTATATTTATTATTTTATTAGTAATATCAATAACTATAATTTCAAATACAATAAGATTAACAGTTCATGCTAGAAGAAAAGAAATATCTATTATGAAATATGTAGGAGCTACAAATGGTTTCATAAGATGGCCATTTATAATTGAAGGTATAATAATTGGAATAATTGCTGCACTAATAACACTTTTAGTAGTTGGTGTATTATATGACTTTGTAATACAAAAAATTCAAACTTCAGCTGTATTACAAAAAATGAATATAACATTATTAAGTTTTATTGAAATAGCTAAACCAATAACAATTGTATATGCAATATTAGGAATTGGAATTGGTATAATAGGAAGTTCAATGTCGATGAAGAAATACTTGGAGGTTTAAAATAATATATGAAAAAATTTATTAAAATTAATTTAATAATTTTAGTAATATTTTGCCTATCATGTAATTTTATTTTATTGCAAACAAATGCTACTTCTCTCGATACAGAAACAAACAATCAAAATGATGAACAAAAAGATTTAGACACATTACAATTAGAAAAAAGTAATTTAGAAAATGAAATAGAAAATTCAAATAAAGAAATAGAGTTTGTAAAAGATCAATTAACTGAAACAGTAGTAGAAATTTCAGAAATAAATCAACAAATTCTTGACAAACAAATGGAAATTCAAACTTTAGAAGCTCAAGAAAAAGATTTAGTAGCTTATATTAATAAAGCAGAAGAGGAACTAAAGAAATCTGATGAAAAATATAATTATCAAAAGAAAGTACTAGAAGAAAGACTTGTTGCAATGTATGAAATGGGACAAGTTACTTATTTAGATATTCTTTTGAGTTCAAAAAATATTACAGAATTTTTATCTAATTATTTCTTTATTGAGGAAATTTCTAAAGCTGATACAGAATTACTTGAATCTGTTGAAGCAGAACAAAAATATAATAAAAAATTAAAAGAAAGTTTAGAAACAAAAGAATTAGTTTTATCTCGCTCAAGAGAAACTAGAGAAAAAAATGCAATTTCTCTTACTAATATGGCAATTATAAAAAATAATAGACTTAAAAGTTTAAATGAAAGTGAGTTACAATTACAACAATCTATTGAAGAATATCAAAATCAAGTAGCGCAAATAGAAACAGAAATAAGATTATTAGCTTTAGCTAATATTGGAGAAGAGTATGTTGGTGGAGTTATGGCTTGGCCAGTTCCAGGTTATACAAGAATTACTTCTCAATTTGGTATGAGAACACATCCAATCACTGGTGTATACAAACTTCATACAGGAGTTGATATAGGAGCACCATTAGGAGCAAACTTTATTGCTGCAAATGATGGAGTAGTAACATATGCAGGTACTAATAAGGCATATGGAAATATGGTTATTATAGATCATGGTGGTGGAATAACTACACTATATGCACATGGTTCTGAAATATTAGTAAATGTTGGAGATATTGTATATCAAGGAACACCTATATTGAAAGTCGGTTCAACTGGTTATTCAACTGGACCACATGCACATTTTGAGGTAAGAATAAATGGAGAATATGTACAACCATTAGATTATATAACTTCTTATTCAAGTGCTTCAGAAGAAAAGTCAGAAAATAATAATACTATAAATATAGAAATAAATGATGAAACAAATGAAGAAGTAAATTAATTTTTATAATAACATAGGAGGAATTTATGAATATTAAAAGAAACATGAGAATAGTATTAATTAATGTTGTAATTTTTATTATTTTATTAAGTGGTATAGGCTTTACATATGCTACTACTTCTCAAGAATTAAAAAATAAACAAAAGGATATTGATGAACAAATTGCAGAGAAAAAAGAAGAAATGAAAAATGTAAAAAATGAATTAAGTGATACATTAACTCAAATTAATAAATTGAATGTTGAAATTTCTGATTATCAAACAGAAATTAATGAGTTAAATGCACAAATAGGAACTTTAGATATTCAAATTACAGAAAAAGAAGCTAATATAGATGAGCAACAAAAGAAATTTGATGCTCAAAAAACTGCATTAGAAGAAAGATTAGTAGCAATGTATGAATCTGGTACAGTAAGTTATTTAGATATGTTATTATCGTCAGAAGGAATTACTGATTTTATATCAAATTATTATTTAATATCAGAAATAGCAAAAGCAGATAATGAATTATTGGATAATATAGAAAATACTAAAAATCAAATAGAAAATGAGAAAAATTCTCTACAAGATGCTAGAAATCAAAGAAATGAGTCTAAAACAGCAGTTGAAGGAAAAAAACAAACTTTAGCATCTTCAGTAAATCAAAAAAATCAATTAGCTGCAAATTTAACTGAAGAAGAAAAAGCAATTCAAGCTGAATTAGATGAATTTGAAAAAGATAAGCAAAGAATTCAAGCTGAGTTAGCAGCTTTAGCAGCTAAAGATAATGTAAAACCGGTTGCACCTAGTGCTGCTGGGTACATATCTCCATTAGCTGGAAAAACAAAAGCTAATATAACAACAGGTTATGGTTCATATCAAACACGTAGTGGAAAACATACAGGAGTTGATTTTGCTTGTAGTGGAGGAACACCAATTTATGCTGTAAAAGCTGGAACTGTTATAACTTCTAAAGCTTTAACATATCCAAATGGTTCATATAAAAGTTATGGAGAATACATAGTTATAAATCATCATGATGGTACTATGACATTATATGGTCATATGCAATCAGGTTCTAGATGTGTATCAGAAGGTCAGGCAGTAGCTCAAGGACAACAAATAGGTAGAGTAGGTTCAACAGGAAATTCAACAGGAAATCACTTACATTTTGAAGTTCGTGTTGGTGGTAGTCCTGTAAATCCTATACCTTATTTACCATAATTAATAGAATAGGAGTATTTTAATGGAAGACAATATAGAGGATGAATTAAAAAAACAAAAAAAAGGTTTAAAGATAAAATATACTTTATTTACAATTATTATTGCAATACTTGTTGCAATAGCATCTTCAGAGTATACATTATACAATTATTTTGGAAAAATACCTAATAAAACAAAATCAAGTACTGATTCTAAAGAAAATATAGATGTAATTGCAGATAATTTAAAAGAATTTAGAGATGTAATTGATAAAAATTATATTGGTGAAATAGATGAACAGAAAATATTAGATGAAACTATAAAAGGTTATGTAAAAGGATTAGATGATGATTATTCTGAATATATGACAGCTAGTGAATGGCAAGAATTTCAAGCAGATGCGTTAGGTAACTATGTTGGAGTAGGAATTTATATGAGTATAGACAAAAATAACAATGTAGTTGTTTTAGCACCAATTCCTCAAACACCTGCAGAAGAAGCTGGAATTAAATCTGGAGATATTATAGCATTTGTTAATGATGAAAGTACTATGGGTATGTCATCTGATGAAGTTTCTTCAAAAATAAAAGGTGAAGAAGGAACAAAAGTAAAAATAACAGTTTTAAGGGATAATAAATATCTTGATTTTGAAGTAGAAAGAAAAGCAATAAAAATTTATCATGTACAAAATAAAATGCTTGAAAATAATATAGGATATATTTCATTATATACATTTGATGAGGGTTGTAGTGATGAATTAAAAACTGCATATGAAACACTAAAAAGTCAAGGTGCACAAAAAATAATTATAGATTTAAGAAATAATACAGGTGGATTAGTTGATGAAGCATTAAAAATACTTGATTTATTTTTACCAAAAGATTCGGTTGAGCTTATAACAGTTGATGCTAATGAAAATAAAGAAAAAAGTTTAGCAAAAGAAGATGTAACTATAGATTGTGATACAGTTGTATTAGTAAATGAATATTCTGCAAGTGCTTCAGAAATTGTAGTAGGTGCATTAAAAGATCATAAAAAAGCAACTTTGGTAGGTAAAACAACATTTGGTAAAGGAGTTATCCAAAATGTATTTATGTTACAAGATGGAAGTGCATTAAAATTAACTGTAAATGAATATTATACACCAAATGAAACAAAAATAAACAAAGTTGGTATTACTCCAGATTATGAAGTAGAATTAAATGAAGATACTGAAGAAGATGAACAATTAAATAAAGCAATCGAATTATTAAAATAAACTAGAAGTGGTAAAATATGATATTTATTTTACCACTTTTTTGTTATAAAATTGTTGCTAAAAAAACACATAAATGATAAAATTATTATGTGAAAAAATGAGGTGATACAAATGATAGATTTTAATATTACAAGTGAAGAAATAGAAGCACTAAAACTATATATTAATAACAAATATGAAGCTATTAATCAAATGCTTGTTAGTGATTGCGAAACAGATATTGATTTATTAAGTTCAGATGTAGAAAATAAAATCGTAAATATAGATTACGATAAAGAAGCAATTATAGAATATTTAAAAACAATAAAATTAATATATAGATTAATTATAAAAAAATTTTATAATGATATTTTTCCTAAAAAAAATGCTAATATTTTTTATAGAGGAACAAATTTATCAGAAATTGAAAGATATAAAAATGAGTTATATATTGATAGATTTTTAATGACCTCAGAAAATATTGATAAAGCAATAAATAACAATTCAGCAAATTGGAATAGACCTGCTTGTATGAATTTAAAATTAGATATAAATGTACCTTATATATATGTTAAAGATTTTTTATCAGACGAAAAATTTAAAGAAGATATATTAATATCACCTTTTACTAAAATAAAAAAAGTTTCAGAAGATGAAGAAAAAACTATAGAGAAAAATTCTAAAACAGTTAAAATATATAATATTGAATTAGAGAAACAAAAATTAGATGAATTAAGTGAAGAAGAAAGATATGGACTTTATAATTTTATTTTAGAAAATTCTTATGTTATAAAAAGAAAAATTGAACAATGTATTGAACTTGAAAAAGAAAATGCAACCAATTTTGAAAATATTCGTAAATTAGAACAATTACTTAATAAATATGAAAATGCAAATGATGAAGAAATTGAAGAAAAGTCTGATATGGAAATAGAAACAGATACAGACGATATTCAAAGAATAACAAAAGAGTTAGATGAATTAAAAGAAATTTCAACTAATGTTTTTAAAATAAGAAAAGAAAATATTGATTTTGTAAATGTTTGGAAAAGAAATATAGCAGTATATATGATTGCAGAATGTAAGGAAATAGAAAAAGAATTTGATAGTTTAATAAACAAAGAATATGAAATTGAAAATTCAGATAAAGAAGAATTAGAAAGTGTTGAAGAAATTGAAGAAGACAATATTGAAAATAAAGTTGAAGATGAAAATGATGAAGAAGATGATGAAGTAAAAAAACAAAGTAAAGAAAATGTAGAGGCTGGAAAAAAACTTTTAGAGAATATTAAAAAATTAATAACTAAACAGCAAAATCATGCTAAAATTGCTGGAAATATAGGAGCTACATATAGTGCTTTAAATAATGCGTTTGAAATGAAAAAATCAGCAGAAGTTTTATTAGAATTACTAAAAAATATTGATTCTAAATTAAATCAAGCAAATGAAGAAAATAATAGTGTAGAAATAGATAAAATTGCTAAAACTAATTTAGAAATTAGTACTTTAATAAATTATCTTAATAATCCTAAAATTGTTGGTTCTAATATAAAGGCAACTCGTTTTGATGAAATGTTTATAATTGAAGAAAATCAATTAAAAAAAGGCATATTTGAAAAAGTTAGAAATATTAGAGGAGAAGCAGAACTTAAAAAGCTAAAAGAAGATTTAGAAATAATAGAAGATAAAGGATTTTTTAGTAAATTATTAGGAATATTTACAGGTAGAAACAAATTAGATGAATTTATGATTGAACAAATAGAAATAAGAAAAGAAGCAATAAAAAAGAATTTATCACATAAATTAGGATTAGCATATAATTATAGTATCCATGAACTTATTGCTGAAATACAGATGTTTATTAATGATAATTATGATGATGAACTTGTTGAAGAAGATATTGAAACTTTAAAAAAATTAGCTAATGAATTGAAACAAAACTTTGTTATATTAGAATCAAAAGTTCAAAGTATAATTGAAGAAAAAGAAGGAAGAAATTTACCTGTAAAAAATAAAAGATTATCAAAACGTGATATGTTAGAAATTCAAACATACAGATTTTTAAATAAATATGGTTATGATGAAATATCTAATCTTGGAAAAGAAGAACCTAAATATCAAGATACAATGACAAGTGAAATATCAAGAATTATTGAATATATTAATAGTTCAGAAATTTTATAATAATATATAAACAAAGGAGAAATTTATGGAAGAGCCAAATAATCAGAATGATAATGCAGAGAAAAAACAACCAGAAACTACAAAAATAAAAATCGGAACAGTTGGAAATTTTATTTTGGTAGCATTTGTAATTTTAATTATTGGAACTGGTGCTTTAACATATTATTTAATACATAATGCTAAAGACAATTATGATAAACAATATAATGAGTTAATATCAAATTTACCACAAAATAATATTCAAGAAGAACAAGAAGATACAATAGCGAATATAATAGATTCTGCTATATCAGATGTTGCTTTACAAAATTCTAATACTTCACCTACAACTACAGATGAAAATGCAAAAAAAATAATGAATGAATCTCTAGTTGTTTTATATAATGGCTTAATTCTTGATACAAGTGTAATGGATGAAGTATCTTTAAAATATATAGATACAAGATCAAATGAAAGTGAAAAATATATAATTACTTATTATAGTTATGAAAATTATAGTTTTAAAGAATCAAGATTAGGAACATTTTCTTCACAATTATATGAAGGATTGGTAAAAATAGATAATGTTGGAAAAATTGCTATATCAGAAGATTATGATGCAATACCAAGATCTGTTCAAGTTGTTAATACAATTCCTGAAATAGTTTTAAATAATAATTCATCAGTAAAAGATTATGATACTATAAAAACAATAATTGTAGATTTAGATGGAAATGGAACAAATGAGTATGTATTAGTTTTAGCAAATAAAACTACTGGATTTTCAAAAATAACTTTAGTAGATGCAAAAGGAACTAAAATTGCAGATTTAGCTTCTATAGAAAAAAGTAAATGGAAAAATGACGTTAATAATGAATATTATTTAAGTTTGAACAATATTGAAACAATAGATGTAGATAATGATGGTATAATGGAAATAGTTCTTGAAATACCACATGCTACAGGAAATCCTACAGTAAGTTTATTAAAATATAATAATGGAGAATTGCAAGGAAAAACAGGTATAGAATGTTCTTTATTAGCTGAATAGAAATGAAAAAGCACTTTAAATTTTAAAGTGTTTTTTTATTGTTTCATATTCTTAAAAAAAATGTAATAAAAATGAAAAAAAATGTTGACAAAGGGTATTGCCCGTAGTATAATGAATAAGCATGAGATAAAGCGATGAAGCAGAATGTGGCTACACTAAATATTGTGGAGGGAACTTCTGCAGAGTATGTCTTGGCTTAGACCGGGCGATAAGTTTGATAAATGTACATAACTTATCCAAGAATTTAAGTTTCAAATTAATTTAATTTTGAATACTAAAGAAAACTTGGATTTTAAAATGGGGTTATAAGAAACACCAGGGTACGTTGATAACTTGCCGTTACCATAATATTAATTTAAGGAGGGAAATTTTAAATGGCAACATCAAACACAAAAATAGGAAGTGACAAAATTAGAATAAGATTAAAAGCTTATGATTATGTTGTTTTAGATCAGTCTGCTGAAAAAATAGTAGATACTGCTAAGAGAACAGGAGCTAAAGTTTCAGGTCCTATTCCACTTCCAACAGAAAAGGAAATAGTAACAATTTTACGTTCTCCACACAAACATAAAGATTCAAGAGAACAATTTGAAATGAGAACACATAAAAGAGTTATTGATATTCTTTATCCAACACAAAAAACAGT
>CANQEX010000002.1 GCA_947596225.1 uncultured Clostridia bacterium
TTGCATGTCTTATGTGCGCCGCCAGCGTTTATCCTGAGCCAGGATCAAACTCTCTTGTTTATGGTATCTATATTTTTTCAATATAAATCTGTTTGAGTTTGAGCTTTCGCTCAATAAAATTTTTGGTAGTTTTTAACTACCGCTTGGTTTCTCTTAAAGGATATTTATTGTTTACTTTTCAATGTACTTTTTTAATTTTAACTTGTTCTTTTTCCTGTGAACAGTCATTATTTTAACACTATTAAATTTAGTTGTCAACACTTTTTAGAAAAATATTTAAAATATTTTTTTACATTATTTTTTTATATCATATTCTAATAGTTTTTTACTAAATTTATTTAGCGGACTAAAATAAATTTTAGCACCTTCCCTATCTATTGTCAATAAGTTTTTGTTAAAATTTATTATGTAAATTTTGGTAATTATTTTTATTACTCTATATTAATCTTATTATTAAATTATTAGTTACTAGATTATTAATTATATAATAAAAAAATAAACTTTATGTACAATGCATAAAGTTTATTTTTTACTTAATTTACTATGATTAATTATCCAATAAATCTTTTGTTTCTTTACCTTTGTCTTTTCCTTCTTTTTGATTTTTCTCTCTTTTAACAGTTTCTGCTAATACTTCATCAATCATTGTTTTTGTTGGTTTTATACCTTCTCTAATTGATTTTGGATTATATTTTCTTGTACCATTTGTTTCTTCATCTATATGTGCTAATGTTCTAGCACCATTATAAATGTTATCAAATTTAGTATCTGGATACTCTATTCCAGCTCTTGAAAGAACTGAATCTATTCCTGAATGGCTTATTTTTCTCAAAATAGCGCGTGTATCATTTGCTGACAATCCTTCTTGTGCAAATATTCTTGCTATATTTAATGCCGTAACTGATTTTGCATATTTTAAAAGTTTTTTAGCTTGTTTATCTGAAAGTCCAAATTCTGTTTTAGCTTTTTCCATAACTTCTTTATAAAATTTCTTTTTGTGAGCGTTTCTTTTATGAACTTGTTCATTATATTCTTTAAATGATCCTTCATCTCCTGTTAAAATACTAAATCTATCTACAGGAAATTTTTCATCAATTACTCCTCTATATTCTCTACTATTTCCCATACTTATATGAATATTTCTTTTTATAAATGGTTCTCCATTCTTATCAAGCATAACATCTATACTGTATATTCCTGGCCAATAAGAACCTAAATATGTTCTTCCATCTTTTAACTCAACTCTTCTTCCTTTTAAAGAGAAAACTTGTGATATTGTTTCTGTATCTGCTAATTTTTCTAATTTACCTTTTCTTATATCTTCTGGACTCATTAAAGAATCATCTGGACAACTTGGGCCTCCTTTATGTGTTATAATTACACATTCGCCTTTTGCTATTGAAACTAGATTACTAATAATATCATTATAATCTTTTAATTGTAAATTAGGATTTTGATTTAATTCTTTTTCTATCTTATTTATAACAGTTTGAGCAACTCTTCTTTGTTCATCTGTCAAGTCAGAATTTTCAATAATATTATTATAATTTAAATTAGGGTTTTTTTTCATTTCTTTATTTATTCTAGTTCTTACTAAATTTTCAATTTCTTTTCTATATTCTTCTTTTAATTCTTCTGGTATTTTTTCACCTTTACCACTTTGATCAAATTCTTCTAACTTAATTTCAATTTCCTCTCCATTTTTATGTACTAAAGAATATTTTGTTCCTGCTCCTCTTAATACTGTATCAGGTTTTATTCTTTCGTATTCTTCTGGAATATCTTCAGGATTAAATTCTATCCTTTCTATCTTGTTTCCAGAATTAGTATAATTTCCCCATCTATGTATTCTATAATATTTTCCTTCAATTTCAACAATACTTGTCCAATCTTCACAATATGGATTTCTACCTCCAAAATAAGATGAACCTTCTGTATAAATCAATTTTCCCTTCATTTTTATACCTCCATAAATTTTTAATTTACATATTTTTATTAAATAATTTTTCTGGATTATATTTTTCTCTTAACTGCTTTTGAAATTTTTCTTCATTTTTTTGAATTTCAATTTCAAATAATTTTCTTTCTTCTTTATTTGCCCAGTATTTTAAATATATTATTCCAAGCAAAGCCTCTGTTTCTGGTTTTAATTGTAATTCTTTTACAGATTTTGAATAATCAAAATGAGCTTTATATGTATTAGATTTGTTTTGTTCTAGAAAATTAATAAAACTTTTAGGTATTTTTTTTACGTAAACTTCATCTGTAAAATTTAATATTTCTAATACTTCTGATACAGCTTCTCTATAATTTATATCTGTCATATAACCCTCCTTCCTTTCTACTTACATATACTATTTTGGTTTGCGCGCATAAATCAAAAAGGTATATGTAAATTTTTTACATATACCCTAAATCTTCCTTTTATTCATAAAAGACTTATTATATATGTAAAAATCACATATATAACAAGTCTCATCATTTAATGTAAAGCCAGATTTGAAAATCGGTTGTTGACTTTACCACATAATTTATATTTAAATTATATTGATTACTCCCTTGTCACAATATTATGTTAACATATTTTCCAAATTATGTCAACCCTTTTTTGAAAAATTTTTTTATTCCTTCATTTCTTTATTATAAAATTTATTTCTACAATATTTTTTAGCAATCCCACCTTCACTTGTTTCTCTATAATGACTTTGCAAATCTTTACCAGTTTCATACATTGTTTCAATAACTAAATCTAAAGAAACCATTGTGTGTTGCTCAAGCATAATTGATAAAAAACTAGCATCAACTGCTCGCATTGCTGCAACTGCATTTCTTTCAATACATGGAATTTGTACATAACCATATATTGGATCACAAGTTAAACCTAAATGATGTTCCATGGCAATTTCAGCAGAATTTTCAATTCTATTTATATCTAAACCTAAAAGATATGAACATGCTGCAGCAGCCATTGAACAAGCTGTTCCAATTTCAGCTTGACATCCACATTCTGCACCACTTATTGAAGCATTTGTTTTAATTATATTTCCAATTATTCCAGCTACTGCTAAAGATTTTACAATTTTCTCATCAGAAATATTGTATTCATTTTGCATATAATATAAAACTGCTGGTAATACTCCTGATGCTCCGCAAGTAGGTGCTGTTACTATTACTCCACCACAAGCATTCTCTTCACTAGTTGCATATGAATATGCACTTAATAATCTTGTTCTTCTTAAAGTATTATCTTCATTTTCCATTTTCTTTTCATAAATATCTTTTGCTTTTCTTTGAAGTTTTAGTTTTCCAGGTATTGTTCCAGAAGAATTTAAACCATTATTTATTGTAGTTTTCATTGAGTTCCAAATTTCAGTTAAAAATTCTTTTATATTTTCTCCTTCTCTACTACAAACATATTCATATAAATCTATATTATTTTCTTTACAATAAGATTTAATTTCACTCCAATTTTTTTCTTTATATATATCTAGTATATCAATTTCTTCTTCACCTTCTACTTTAAATGTTCCACCACCTATTGAATATACTCTCCATTTATCTATAATTTCATCATTATTATATGCAAATATGTCAAATGTATTTGGATGAACATCACATTTGGTTTCTTCATCAAATATTATTTCACATTCATAATCACTTAAAACTTTTCTTATTATATAATCTGTTAAATGACCTTTTCCAGTTAAAGCAAGTGAACCATATAAAATAATTTTAAATTTTGTTGCATTATTATATTTATTTCTAAATAATTCTACTGCTCTTTTTGGTCCCATTGTATGTGAACTTGATGGTCCATTTCCAATTTTATATAACTCTTTTAAAGATTGCATATAACCTCCTAAATTTTTATTGTACTTTCTAATGCAAGTTTAATCATTCCATCTAATGCTAATTCTCTTTCTTCTGAAGATAATTGGTCTTCTTTATATTGTGAATCTGCAACAGTCAATAAACATGCTGCTTTTTTTCCTAAATATTTTGCTGTACAAAAAAGAGCATAACATTCCATTTCAGAAACAATTATATTATATTCTTTTGGAAATCTTTCAATTAATCCTTTTGCATTTTCTATATAATGATCAAAACATTCTGTACTTGCCTCATTTCCTTTTATTATTTTTATATTCAATTGTTTTGACGTTTCTTCAATTATTTTATTCAATTCTTCAGATGCTTTTAAAATATGATTTTCCTCATCTGTTAAAATTTTAGAAAAAGAACCTTCATTATAAGAATTTTCTACTAATATTATATCTAAAAGATTTAGATTTTCTACATCTGCTCCACAAGAGCCTATTCTAATAATATTTTCAACTTCATAAAATTTATATAATTCATAACAATAAATTCCCATACTTGGCATTCCCATACCAGAAGCCATTACTGTTATTTCTTTACCTTTATATTTTCCAGTATACGCATACATTCCTCTTACTTGATTTACTAATTTATAATCTTCTAAATATTTTTCTGCTATATGTTTTGCTCTCATTGGATCTCCTGGCATTACAACTGTTTTTGCAATTTCTCCTAATTTTGCTTCATTATGTATTGGCATAATATTCCTCCTTTATTTTGTAAATTTTTAAAAATTATATCATTGAGCTTTTTATTATTCAATCATAATTTAAGTTTTTACATTACTAAAAAGTAATTTATATATAATTTTATGAAGTGATGCGTAAGCGACCAACTGTAGCGAAGCGAAAGGCGATTGGAGCAATCTTCTTATTTTTTATAAAATATAATTAAGAAGATTGCGACAAACAAATCACAAATAAAATTATATATAAATACTTTTTTATGTATAATTTTATAAAATAATGCGTAAGCGACCAACTGTAGCGAAGCGAAAGGCGATTGGAGCAATCTTCTTATTTTTTATAAAATATAATTAAGAAGATTGCGACAAACAAATCACAAATAAAATTATATATAAATACTTTTTTATGTATAATTTTATAAAATAATTATATATAAATATTTTTTCAATTAATAAAAGTAGAATGTTTAAACTTTTTACATTCTACTTTTATTAAAATTTTACGCACTCTTTAAATCTAATCTTAATTTATCAGCAATCATTGCTATAAATTCTGAATTAGTTGGTTTGCCTTTATTTGAGTTTACTGTATACCCAAATATACTTTCAACTGTTTCTATTTGACCTCTATTCCAAGCAACTTCTATTGCATGTCTAATTGCTCTTTCTACTCTTGATGGAGTAGTTTTATATTTTTTTGCAAGATCTGGATATAATTGTTTTGTTATTTGATTAATAACTTCTATATTATTAACTACCATTATAATTCCATCTCTTAAATATTGGTATCCTTTTATATGAGCTGGTACTCCAATCTCATGGATGATATTTGTAACTTTTATTTCTAATATTTCTTCTTTACTTGCTTGATTATTGATAACTACATAATTACTCTTTTGTTCTTTTGTATTTATCATTTGTGGTTTTATTTTTGGCTCTGCTGGATTATTTACTAATTCTCTTATTCGTTTCATTAATACATCCATTTTGAAAGGTTTAAGGATATAATATTGTGCTCCTAAATTTATAGCTTGAGCAGTAACATTATCTTGTCCTACAGCTGACAACATTACACAAATAGGTAAATTAATATTTGACGAAATTAGTTTTTCTAAGACTCCTAATCCATCTAAATGTGGCATAATTACATCTAACAATGCAACATCCGGTTTTTCTGTTATTATTTTATTATATGCTTCTTGTCCATCTTTTGCAGTTGCTATTACTTCTACATCTTCTTGTGTTGAAAAATATGTAATTAATGTAGAAACAAAATCTATATTGTCATCTGCAATAAGTATTTTGATTTTTTCTTTCAAAATATTCCCTCCTTTTTTTAATGTGTAAATATTTACAAAACGAATTATATTACTTTGAAAAATATTATGCAATGATTTTTGTTCAATTTTCAAGACTTTCGCATTTCAACATTCTACAATTTTCGACATATTATTTTCTTTGATAAAAAAGATGTTGAATTTTTGAAAAAAAATACCTAAAATAAATTATTTTAGATATTTTGAATTATATATTTTTCCTTTATAATATTTATATCATTTATTTTGAAATTTAAATCATTTATATTTTTTAATATATTATTATATTCATTTTTGCTAATATCTATATATATTTCTACATTTTCCAAATATTCAATATTTGCTATTTTAATATCTTTTTGATTTAAATAATACTTTATTTTTTCTAAATCTTGATATGTAGATATTATTCTTACTTCTAATCCTTGCTCTTTTTTTACTTCTACTATCTTTTTTAAAGCTTCTTGCATAGATGAAGTATAAGCTCTTACTAAACCACCTGTACCTAAAAGTATTCCTCCAAAATATCTAGTAACTATTACTAAAATATTTGTTAGTTCTTTAGAATTGATAATATTTAACATTGGAGCTCCTGCAGTTCCTGAAGGTTCACCATCATCACTACAACGATTTATTATTCCATTTTCAGAAAAGATGCTATAAGCATAGCAATTATGTCTTGCATCAAAATATTTCTTTTTTACTTCTTTTATTTTGTTTTCTGCCTCTTCTACACTTTCTACATAAAAAATATTAGCTATAAATTTTGACTTTTTTTCTATGATTTCTGCTGTAGTATTATTTGAAATAGTTTTAAACATAGCTTTTCTCCTATATTAATTTAAACCTGCTGTATATCCAGTTGAATATGCAATTTGAAGATTAAAACCACCAGTATATGCATCAACATCAATAATTTCTCCAGCAAAATATAGTCCTTTTACTAATTTTGATTCCATTGTTTTTGGATTAATTTCCTTTATAGAAACTCCTCCTGCTGTTATAATAGCTTCTTCTACTGGTCTAAATCCATTTATTGTAATTTCAAGATTTTTTAATAAATTAACTAACTTTAATCTTTCTTCTTTTGTTATACTATTTACTTTTTTATTACTATCAATTTTTGATAATTTTATAATAGGATCTATCATTTTCTTTGGTAATAATTTATCTAAACTATTTTTAAATTCTTTATTTATACTTTCACTAAAATCTCTTCTAATTCTTAAATCTAATTCTTCATTTGTAAGTGCAGGTTTTAAATCTATAAATAATTTTATATTACCTTCTTTTAATGATTTATCAATATTTTTATATCTTACTAAATGTGCTGAACTACTTAAAATTGTAGGTCCACTTACACCAAAATGTGTAAATAACATTTCTCCAAAATCATCATATATTTTTTTATTATTCATTACATCTTTAATTAAAATTTTTACATTTCTTAAAGATAGTCCTTGCATACTTTGACACAAAGTTTTATCTGCTATTAATGGTACTAATGAACCTCTTATATTTTCGATTGTGTGTCCTAACTCTTTTACCATTTTATATCCATCTCCATTTGAACCTGTTAATGGATAACTTTTTCCTCCTGTTGCAATTATTATTTTATCAGCATTAATTATTTTGCCTGATTCTAACTGTACACCTGACACTTTATTGTTATCATGTAGAATTTTTCTTACATTTGAATTGATTTCTATTTCAATATTAGGATATTTTTTTATTTCTTTTATAAAAGCATTTAAAACATCTTCTGCTTTATCTGTAACTGGAAATATTCTATTTCCTCTTTCTTGTTTTACTTTTAAACCATTACTTTCTAATAAATTTATAATATCTGTATTAGTAAAATTCTGAAAACTGCTATATAAAAATTTCCCATTACCTGGTATATTTTTTATAAAATCATCAATATCTATTGAACTTGTTATATTACATCTGCCTTTTCCTGTAATTAAAAGTTTTTTTCCTAAATTATTATTTTTTTCAAGTAAAATTACTTTATTTTTTCCTTTTGCACTAGAAATTGCTGACATCATTCCAGCTGGTCCTCCACCAACTACTATAACATTCATTTTATTTTCTTAAATAAGCTCCTTCCATATTTTATTTTTATTATAATCATCTTTTGTTATAAGATAACTGATTATTTTTCCTTCTATATTTGGAACTTCAAAAATCTTTTCTAATTTAAATCCAACTTTTTCAAGTACTTTGCATGATGCAATATTTTTTTCTTTTACAAAACCTCTAAAATTACCTGTTTTTATATCTTTAAAAGCGACTTTTATCATATATGGTAATATTTCTGTATATGTGCCTTTTCCCCAAAATTCTTGTTTTAAATATATTGTAAATTCAAAACAATCTTCATCAAATAAATCTAATTTTATTAAAAATACACCTATAAATTCCTCTGTTTCTTTATTTATTATTGCATATGGAAATTTTGTACCTTTTTTTAATTCTTCAAAATATTCATCAAAAAGTATTTTTGTGTCATTGATAGATTTGTGTATCTTCATATTTAAGTTTTCTATTACATTTGGATTACTTAATATTTCAAATACATTATTTATATCTTCTTGTTTTAATTCTCTAAGTATAAATCTATTTGTTTTTATAGTTCTCATTTTTACGCCTCAATTTTATTAATTATATTATTTTCAATATTTTTAAATAGCTTAAATGCAATTATCATCGTAATAAATTCTGATATTAAAAATGAATACCACACAATTTGCATTCCTACTAAATTTTTAAATATAAAAATTATTGGTAAAACTAAAATTATTTTCCTTGATAAATTTATTATTAATGCATATGTACCATTTCCAAATGCTTGTGAAACAGCTGATAATACTAAACTTATTGCTGCAAAAATAAAGCTACATGATAAAATTCTAAATGCTGGTACTCCTATTTGTAATATTTCATCTGTTACATCATATAAACTAATTATTTGTTTAGGAAATACAAAAAATAAAACCATACTAATAGCTGAAATAATAATAGCAAGTTTTAGAAAATAATTTATTGTTTCTTTTATTCTATTTTTTAAATTTGCTCCCCAATTATACGCAACTATTGGTATCATTCCATAATTAAGCCCATATATTATTATAAGTGCAAATTTTTGTAATTGACAATAAATACCCCATAATGATACTGCTGATTCTGAAAAAGATATTAAAACTTTATTTAATATCAAAACAATAATTGATGATAATAATTCTAAAATAGTTGTTGGAAATCCTACTTTATAAATATTACTACTTATATTTTTCTCTATTTTTAAGTTTATATTTTTAAAATCAAATATTTTATATTTTATTAAGATAAAAATTCCAATTAACATTCCTACAAATTGCCCTATTATAGTAGAAATTGCTGCACCTTTTATTCCTAAAGGCTTATTGTTTAGTAATCCAAATATTAGAATTGGATCTAAAATTAAGTTTATAATAGCTCCACTTATTTGAACTATCATACTCTCTTTAGATTTCCCATGTGCTTCTAATATCTTTTCAAATAATACTTGATATATACTACCTATTGAAAATATAGAAATTATTGATAAATACTCATATCCGAGTTTACTTATTTCTTTATTATCAGTAAATATTTTAAAAAAGCTTTTTAAACCACAAATGCTACTTATAAAAATAAAACACCAACTTAAAAAAGCAAAAATCAAACCATGTAAAATAATTTTATTTACTTTTATATTGTTTTTTTCTCCTAATGTTTTTGCAAGTATTGAATTTACACCTATTCCCATTCCTAAAGCTATTGCTATAATTATACTTTGAATTGGACTAGCAAGTGAAACTGCTGTTAGTGCATCTTCACTAATATTGGATATAAATATGGTATCTACTATACCATATAATGCAATGGAAATCATTGATATAACCATTGGCATAGAAGTCTTTAACGCTAATTTTTTTATATCCATTGTTCCCATCTGATTATTTATTACTTTTTCCATTTAATTATTTTTCTCCATTTTTAACTTCCACAACATGTACATTATCAAGACTTTCAATTAAATACTTATCTATAAATTTTGGAGAATAATATGTTTCAAGCTCATATGTAGGCACAACAATAACTTTTCCAGAAGAATCTATAACTCCCCATTTTCCTTCTTGATATATTCCAGCAAAACCATATTCATTTAATTCTGTAACCATATCATATTTACAATCTACTACTATTTTTCCAGATACATCTTTAAATCCCCATTTTCCATCATCTGATTTATATGAGTATAATTTTAAATCTTTATAAACTTCTGTGTTTTCTACAATTTTTCCTGTATTATCTATATATTTTAAATCTGTATTAGAATAAATAGCAGTATATTTGTCAGATACACTTTCAACAACTCCATTTTTCATTGATAAAACTTTTTCAATGTTTTCTGAATAAATATCAACTTCATCTGATTTTCTAGCTTCTAATGCTTTTGCATTTTCTAATACTATTATATATTCATATGTTGGTTGTATTTCAATTCCTGTATAAACATTAAGTAAACCTGTTAATCCTTCTTCATTTGTAAATATAAAGAAATTATCAAAAGCATATGAAATATTTGTATATTTATTATCTATTTGTACATCTTTACTAATTATACTAAAATATCCATTTTCATCTTGTGCAATAAAATAAGATGGATTTCCAGTTTCTTGTATACTCTTATATGTATTTGTATTTACTAAATTTCCATGAAGATCATATAATCTCATATTATTATCTTTACTTACAGAAATATAATTTCCAGCAACTGTATAACTCTCATACTCTACATCTAATATTTGTGAGCCATTTATATCAAAAAAGCCATATTTTCCATTTCTATTTACAATAAATATTTTTGAAACATTATAATAATTTATAGATTGATATTTAGGTTTTACTATAACTTTCTTATTTTTTATAACTCCTTTTTTCCCATTTTCCATAACAATTAAATAAATATCTTCATTATCATATTCTAAAGCCCTAGTTATAGATTCATATTTTGGTTCTATTAGCATTTTTCCTTTATAATTTACATAACCATATATTATACCTGTATCAGTTTTTTCTGAAATTATATAACCTGTTTTCATATAATTATCAACTTCTGAACAATACTCATCACCTTTTATAGAATTATATTTTTCCTCTATAATAACTTTTCCTTTTGAATCTAATACACCATATAAATTATCTTTTTTTACTAAAATAAATCCTGGTTTATTTGGTAAACTTGTAACCTCATCATAAATAGGTTCTGTTAATTTTTTTCCTGAGTAATCAACTAATCCATATTTTCCATTTTCACTATAAGATAATACTTCTTTTTCCATTTCTAAAGTAGTATCTGAAATAGTTATTGGTGATACATTTTCAAAGTTTTTAAAAATATCTTTTCCTTCTTTATTTAATACAGTATATTCTTCATTTTTGAAACAAAAAAATACATCTTTAGATTGATTTGGAATGTATATTTCTGTATATTCAGATTTTACTAATATTTTTCCTGTTTTATCAATTACACCAACAGTTCCATCTGCAGAAAATAAATTAAAATACTCATATGGTTCTTGTTTATTTAATTGAACATCATCTTCTTTTTTAGTATTTTTTAATACTATAATTCCTATAATTATAATTAAAATTACTATTACTAAACAAAATATTATTTTTACATTTCCTTTTGCATTTTTTAGTTTCAAATTATCACCACTTTCTAATTATTAAAAATCATGTATATATTTTATTATAATTAACCTTATTATTCAACATTTAACTCCAAAATTCGAACATATTTTTTAAAAATACTGTAATATCACTTCTTAAATTTGATAAGAAATTCAATTCTGTAGTAAAGCTTATTGGTATCATTATAAAAATTGTTGCTAGACATATAACCAAAAATAATTTATTAAACATTTCATTATTATTATCAACTAATTTTAATAACAATATTACTGCACAAATTGATAAAATTAATTTAAAATCTATGGCATATACTTCAGCAATACCACCAAAAAATGAATTAAGTATTATTGAAATCACACTTGCAATAACACATATTTTTATAAAAACTTTTAATTCACTATCTTTTTCATTTTTTAGTATATTGTTTGAAAAAATATAAATCCACATTATTGGTATTGCTATTAAACCAATTAATCTATTTTCATAACACACTTCATTTACTGATACTAAACTCGTATTTGTGTTTATAAATACAAATGGAAATTCTAAAGGATTTATCATAGGAATTCTAAAAATATATTCCATTATTCCAGCATATATTTTTCCAAAACTCATTTTCATACAATATATCATGTTAAAACTTGTTAACTGATATTTTGCACCAAATTCTAAAATACTATCAAATCTTAAATAATTAAATATCATTTGAAAAATAGCAAATATTCCTAAAGGAACTGCAATCCATATACTATCTTTAATTTTTTCTTTTACACTAATATTCTTCATACTTTTTAAAACTAAAATAAGTATAATTAAATAATATACAATTAAATTAGGTTTTGATAAAACTATTAGTGCTGTTGATATTCCTAATAGTATCAATTTTACGTATTTATATTTTGGATTATTATAAATAGATAAACTTAAATTTATTGATATAATTAAAAACATTATTCCTGATGATACCACAATATCATATTTTGCACCTCTTAATAGTGTTAAAATATTGGCACCAAATAATATAGCATAATATCCTAAATAAAAATTTAACAAAGATATATTTTTTACAAACTTGGTTATTAATTTTTTATATAAAAAATATAAAGAAATTGCAATTCCAAAAATATAAATAAAATTAAATATATATGTATGAAAATACATTCCTGTTATTAATCTAAAAGGTAATAAACTTGTAATTATTGGCGCTATTCCAAAATAATTATAATAATGTCCATTATAATAAGCTACATCATATAAATAATTTATATTTTCATCACTTCTTTTAACATTATCATAAGGATTTTCCATATTTTTTAATTTTTCATCTGGTTCTTCAAGAAGTGGTATACTTCCATTTACAAATGCTTCTGTTTGCATAAGTATAGAATCTTCTTTGTTAATTTCTTCTGGTTTCACAAGTAGTGTTGGAAAATCAAATTGACATATTGTATATATAGCTACAAAACATAAAAATACTATTAAATTTAAAATAAAAGTATAATTTTGTACTTTACTATTTTCATCATATTTTACTTTGTACAAATTTTTCTCTTTAATACATAAAATAAAAATTATTATTAAGAATATTATAAATATTCTTAATATATTAATTTCAAAATTAATATGATTTAAAATGATATTTTCTATATCTATTTTATTTTCAGTTTCTAAATTAATTTGAATTGTTTTACAATTTGAATGTGTATCAAAATTGATATATTGACTACTATTTTGTAAAATTACTTTTGGTTTCAGACTTATTAAATCACTATTTTCTTCTGCAGTATATTTTAAATTATATGTTATTTTATCTTCTAATTTATTTTTATAATTTATTTTTACACTAGTAACCCTTGTATTTATATCTGAAATTGTTATAGTATTATCTTCAAACTTAAATTCTTTATATATATCTCTATTACCTATAAATATAGTTCTTAATGCTGGATAATTACAAATAAATATCTCAATCAAAATAGCAATTACTATAGCAGTTATTATTCTTCTTATTTTGTTACTATTAAAATTAATTTTTTTTATTTTCATTTTTTACTTTCCTAATAAATATTTTATTAATAATAACATATAGACCCATTTTTTACAACTATTCCAAATAGTATTTTTAATATATAAAACGCAGTACAAATGTACTGCGTTCTAAGTTTATCTATGCATTTTCAGTTATTATTGGAATTACTTGTTTTTTACGTGAAACAACACCTGGTAATAATGCTGTATTATTTTCTAATTTAACTTTATATGCTTTTTCAACAATATCTGCTCTTCTTCCTAAAGTAATTGTTTGAGAATTACTGTTTATTATATCAGTAATTAAAAACATAAATAAATCTAAATTTTTCTCTTTTATTATTTTATTTATTCCTTTTTCTAAATCTTCTTTCATCTTCATAACTTCTGGTATTGAAGCTGTATTTACTTGTGCTATTATAGAATTTGTTTCTTTAAATTTATATGATTTTGCATCTAAATTTAATATCTGCTCTATTGTAAATGAACTTAGATCTGTTCCTGCTTTCAACATTTCTAATCCATATTTTTCATATTCTATTTCTGCAATTTTAGATAATTCTTTAACTGCTTTTACATCATCTGGTGTACAAGTAGGTGATTTTAGTAAAAGAGTATCTGATATAATTGCTGACAACATTAAAGTTGCTATTTTTTTATTTATTTCTAAATTATTTTCTTTATATAATTTATACATAATTGTTTCTGTACAACCAACAGGCTCTGCTCTATAAAATAGTGGGTAAGCTGTATTTAATAATACTTGATGATGATCTACTATTTTTTTAATTTTTACATTTGATAAATTTGGAATTAATTCTCCTGGATTTGCAGTATCAACTATAATTACTTCAGCCCCATCTTCTAAGTCTTCTATTAATTCAGGTTCTTGAACACCTACATAATTTAATACATATTCTGTTTCTTTATTTACCATTCCAAGTCTACAAGATATAACATCTTCATTTCCCATTTTTCTTTCAAAATCTGCCATTACAATACTTGAAATTATTGAATCTGTGTCTGGATTCTTATGACCAAATATATAAGTTTTTCCCATTTTCTATTCCCCATTTCTTTATTATTTTTTTATATATTATACTATTTCTAGTTAAAAATCAATATTATCTTTCTTTATTATCTTGTTTGTTAGATGGGATTTTTTTATATGATACATTATCCAAACATGAAGTATCTTTAATAACAAAAATATTATTATTATTATTATTTTCATTACTATCTTTTATTGAACTTTCATCTTTTAATAATTTTTTTCTACGAAAAATTGAATTAATAAATTTAAAAAATTTTCCTGTTTCTTTTAAAGAATCTCTAAAAATTACTGATGAATTTAAAACTTGCTCTTTTTCTTCTTCACTAACTTCATCTATAAACTCTTTACGTTCATAAATATTTTGCCATTCTTTTTCATCATATTGTAAATCTATTTTTCCAAATTTATCTTCTAATATTTTTTTATAATTACTAAAATAATCAAAAAAACCTGGATCTAAAAATTGTATATTTTTATCATTCTGTTGTATTCTTACTCTATTTAATCCAAATTTCTTTAATTCATTTAAAAATCTAATTGCTTCTTCTAATGATTTAACCTCATTTAATCTTTGGTTAAATTCAGCCTCTAGTATTGCATTTTCAATAACAAAAATTTTTTCTTTAAGCTTTTCTTCAAATTCTTCTTTTTCACTTGAAGAAAATTTTTCTTTTTTACTCCAATATATTTTTTCTTCTCTACTTAAATCCTGCAAATTCTCTTTTAAAAAAACATATGTAGAAATACCATATTTTTCTATTAACGCTGGTTTGAAAAAATCTTGTCCTTGTAAAATACTTTTTTCTAAATATTCATTTCCAAGAGCTTCATTTATTTGATTTACTAAACAAACTTCTAAAAAATAATCATTTATTTTTTGAGGAAATTTTGCCCACACTTTATTAAAAATATATTCTTTTCCAAATGAATCACTTAAAGCCTTAGCTTTTACCAATTCAGTTCCAGCTTCAATAAATACAGGACTCATTTGAAAAAAAGTATTATTTTTTCTTTCAAAACTTAATTTATGAACCAATTCATGTAAAAGCATTTCCGTCATTCTATTCAAAAAATGAGATATCGCTACATTTCCTGTTTTAGTTTCATAAAAAGCTTTCATATTTTTTCTAATAACCATTGTAAATATATGACCTCTTTTAGAAAGAATTTCATATATTTCATCTTGAGATATAAATTTATTAAATCGTTTAGAAAGAATTTTTGCAGCTTCTTTATAATACTTTTGTTCTTCTGTTACAGAATAAATTTTAGAAATATAGCCATTCCCATTTTTTCTATATCTATATGTAATTTTTTGTATAGTTTCTTCTGTTATCATTATTTATAAAATATCCCTTATTTTTATCTTTTTAAAATACTTTTGAATTTTTTTTAAAGTTCTTTTATCTTCAATTATAACAAATTCACCATTTTCTTGTTTGCAAAATATAAAATTATTTTCATTAGCAAATTTATAAATAATTCCAAATGAAAAATTGTATTTATTTATATAATAATAAATTTCATTATTATATACTTTTTCAAATATTTTCAAATTATCTTTCCTCGCCCTCATTTAATTGTTCTGATCTTTGACTAATATTATCTCTGCTTGCAGCTATTGCAATTTCCTTTTCTTGAATTTTCTCTTTATTTTTCTCTAAAGATGGAGTAACTTTATCTAATACAGATTGAGCAAATTCTGATATCTTAGATTTTATTCCTAATGCCATTTGATTTTTTCTTAATGCAAATTTATTTTTAGCAATATCTTTATAATCTTTTATTGTATCTGATTTTGTTTCAATATAATCTTTTGCATCATTCACTTTATCATTAACATTTTCTTTTATTTTTCCAGCTACTGCTTTAACTCCTTTAGCAGCAGCTTCCACTCCTACCATTCCTATTCCTGCAATAACCGCAGCACCTTTATATGTTGACTTTCCTATTTGTAAAGCTGTTTTTTTAGTAGTATTTTTTATACCTTGTTTTATATCATCACCAACAATCCATGCAGTTTCTACTGTATCAACGACTTTATCTTTAACTGTTCTTTTAATATCATCACCAGCAATCCATGCAGTTTCTGCTGTGTCTACTATTTTTTCTTTAGCTTTTTTTCCAGTTTCTTTAACAGCAGTTTTAGTTTGCTGTATTCCTTCCTTAACATTTGTTTTCGCCTTGTTTATTCCATCTCTAACATTTATTTTTGCTTTATTTATTCCATCTTTGACATTTTCTTTTGCATTTTTTATTCCATCTTTTACATTTTCTTTTGTATTTTTTATTCCTTTTATAGTATTATCTTTTACATTTTTTACAGTATCAACTACTTGTGTACCTTTTTCAATGGATTTTTCTACTATTTTTGCTGTTTTTGAATCTTTATCCATTGATTCTTCACCTTTTTGAATTGATTTTTCTTGTAATTCTTTTGCTAAACCTTTTTTTCCAACTAAAACCAAACCTTTTCCAACTAAAGTTGTAACTTTATTTCTTGCAACAGCTATTCTTGCTCTTATATTAAGTGAATTTTGTCTGATATTAGAAACAACATTTGATTTACTTTGATTTTTTTTAAGATTGTCTTTTGAAAGAAAATCTAAATATTCATTTGCAATTAATTGTTCTTGTCCTAAATCTTCAAATGATTCATCTATTTCAGCTATTTTATCTTCCATTCCTCTTATAGCCATTTCTTTTGCAATTTTAGGAATTTGTACTGATAATTTTGCAAATTCTTTTAAATCAGACTTTATTTGTTCTTTAGTTTCGTCTCTCAATTCTTTAAAAGCTTTTGATAATTCATCAAAATTTGTAATTTCTTGTTTATTATCCATAATAAATTTCTCCTTACTTTTGTGCTTCTTGCAATAAAACATTAATTGAATTTATCACTTTTTCTTTTTCATCTTTCACTTTTTTTAATGATTGATTTAATTCATCAATAGAAGAATTATCTAAATTTATTATTTCTCCATTGATAAAAACTTCTCCTAATTTTTCTATTCTCATACTAAAATTTATATTAGTTAATTTACTAATATATCTCCTTTCCTAAAATTAAGTTTTATTGTATTGCTAACTTAAATTCTAAATTCACTTGTTCTCTTACTTCTTCTATTTTCGCTATCAAATCAATTGTTTGCTGTTCTATAATATTAACCATATCACTATTTTTTATTTCAACATTTGATAATTCTTCTTTTATTTTTTCAATTACTTCTTTTTCAAATTTTTCTTTTTTAGTAAATTTTTTTAGAAGTTTACTAAAAAAGTTAATAATTGGATTTTGTTTTTTTACAACTTCTAAATTAGAATTTCTATATTTTACAATTTCGTTAAAATCTTCAATAGAAGCTGTTATACAATCATCTAATTTCTTTTCACATTCAGCAACCATTGCATCATAAGCATCATATTTTGTAATTAATGCTGATAATTTTTTCTCATAATTATCTAGTGGTTCCTCTGAATTTTTATTAATAAAAGTGACAAAATTCGCTAAAGCAATTTTCTGATTTGCTTGTAATTCTTGAATTTCCACTATAATATTATAATATTGTTCTTTTCTTTGATTATAAATTGTTTGAAATTCATTAATATAACCAGTTACTATTGAATTTTTTTCATTAGTATAATCATCAATTTTTTTACCAAAAGCAATTATTTGATCATCTATATTTTTTTGTATATATGATATTTTTTCTTCATAACATTCAAATAATAATTTATTAAATTTTGCAAATAGAATATCCATCTCTAAAACTTCTAATTCACTTAAATTTTTAATTTGCTCTAACAACTTATTATCTATTTGTTTCATTCTTATTCTCCTCTACTAGACATTAGTTCTTGCTATCATTTATATTCAAAAAATGATATTTTTCATTATAATTCATTATACGTTTATATATTTTTTGTCTTTTCTCTTGCAGTTTTCTATATAAATTTGTTATTTCCTCATCTGATATTTCAGTATAATTTATTTTCTTTTTTTCCATTTTTACTCTCCTATTAATATAAATCCAATTATATTTTAACATTTTTTTAAAAAATTGTATTATAAGTAATACAAACGATATATAAATTTAATATATGTTAACAAATTATTTAATATATGTTATAATTTGCTAGAGGTTAGTTATGGAAAAAGAAAGATATAAACATTTAAATTCATTTTTAAAAGAAAAATTTGGAGAAAGAACTTTAAAAATTTGTATTGATGGTAATTTTACATGTCCTAATAGAGATGGTACTATTTCTACAAATGGTTGTATTTTCTGTAGCAATGGTGGATCTGGTGAACATATAACAAAATTTTTTAAAGATACCTCTGGAAACTGTTTAGATAAAAATAACTCTATAAAAATACAGATTCAAAATTATTTTAATTCATATAAAGCACAACGTGCAAATAAATTTATTGCATACTTTCAAAATTTCTCAAACACTTATGATTCAATAGAAAATTTAAAATCTAAATATGATTCAGCTTTAATAGATAATAGAATAGTTGCAATAGCAATAGCTACTCGTCCTGATTGTATTAATGAAGAAATATGTAAATTAATATCTTCATACAAAGAAAAATTATATGTATGGGTAGAACTTGGACTTCAAACTTCAAATGATGAAACAGGAAAAATTATTAATAGAGGTTATAATTCTGAAACTTTTACCAGAGCTGTAAAATTTTTGAATAGTTATAATATAGATGTTATTACACATTTAATGGTTGGACTTCCAAATGAAAATTTTGATGATATAAAAAACACAGTAAACTTTATAAATAATCACAACTTGCAAGGTTTAAAAATTCATTCTACATATGTAATAAAAAATACTATTTTAGCTGATATGTATAAAAAAGGCGATTACACACCAATTACTCTTGACTATTACATAGACTGTGTTTCATATATATTAACACATATTAATCCCAATATTATTATTCATAAAATTTCAGGTGATGCTCCAAAAGATTTACTTATAGCACCTGAATGGAATAAACATAAAAAATGGATTTTAAATGGTATTGATAAATATTTAAAAGAAAATAATTTATATCAGGGCAAATATTATAATAATTAATTTTTTCTAATTTTAGCAACAAAAAATCCTTCATATAACTCTGTTGGGCAAACACATAATGTTCCATTTAAACTTACAGGTAAAGTTGGTATATGTTCTATGCCTTTAAATTCAATAGGTATAATTTCTATATTATTTTCTTTCATAACTTTTAAAATTATTTTCTCATTTTCTTGTGAAAGAACAGAACAAGTAGAATAAACCATTTCTTGCCCTTTTTTTAAAAGTTTAATAGCTTTCTTTAAAAGTTTATATTGTGTTTTTGAAGACTTTTCAATTAAATTTTTAGTAAAATATTTTTCCAAATTTCTATCATTTATATTTATAGTTCCACTTCCACTACATGGTGCATCTAATAATATTTGATCAAATGCAAAAAAATCATCAATTTGTGTAGCATCTTTTTGCATTATAAAAACACAAGAAGCTCCTTGTTTTTCAATATTATACTTTAATTTTTCAATTCTTATATTATTAATCTCACAAGCTGTTATATGTGATTTATTATCTGAAAGTGCAGACATTTGTGTTGTCTTACCTCCTGGTGCTGAAGTCATATCTAATATATCTGCACCTTTTTTTGGATTTAATATTATTGGTGGTAACATAGAAGATAAACTTTGCAAATATATTTCTCCATTTTCATAAATATCTAAATTTTTAATTTCATTTTCTCTTACATTTTTTATAATAAAAGCATTTCTATACCAAGGAACTTTTTCATATTCTATATTTTCTTTTTTCAATATATTTTCAACATTTTCTATAGTAGTTTTCAAATTATTTACTCTAAATGTTACATATCTTTGTTTTAAATATCCATCAAAAATTTTTCTTGTAATTTCTGCTCCATATTGTTTTTTTAACATTTCATCTAAAAAATCTAACATATATTTCTCCATTTATTATTTTAACTATCTTCCATCTTCATTAGGATAATCTGGTTTTAATAAGCCATCTTTTGATTTTAATAATTGATTTTTTGTTTGCTCATCAAGATTTCTTTCAATAAGATTATATAATACATCTATATTTTTATCAAATCTATATCTTTCAAACAAATCAGGATGTACCCTTTTTAAGGTTTTACTTGTCTCAATAAGAATTTGAAATTCTTGAAAATTTTCATAATGCAATTGTTCTCCATCTCTTTGTTGCTGTTTTAACCATAATCCTATTCCAGCCATTTTTCTTAATGCATGATGTGAATTTTCATCATTAACTAAAGCTTCTCCTCTTTTTGCAGAATTATAAGCATCTTCACAAATTTTATAAACAAAATTATTTTCTGAAATTCCACAATTAGCAAAATCTTTTGAACGTATATTCCACATTTCGTCTAGTGGAATCATATCAATATCATAACCTTCTTGTCTATATTTTCCTCCAAATAAAAACACATTTGTCATTTCAAACGCATTAGGATCCTTTACTTGCCTATTATTTTTTATCCATTCTGTAATTCCTCTAGATCTATTATTAAAATCTTGTGGCAATATATTATCTTGAAACATTATACTATATTCCATTTTTTATCTCCTTTATAAATATTTTTTTATAGTATTAACCAAATTTTAATTTTTTTACTGTTAATCTTTGGAAAAATAAAATCTGTCTTGTCACTTAAAATCTTATATGATATAATGACAAAAAAAATTTAAAGGAAAAATTTATGGAAGATAATTTAAAATTTACTATAGCTGTAGATAACTTAGATAAAAAAATTGCAGAATTAAATATAAAAATTTCAAAAAATCCTAATAATAATGTTATCATTCAAGAACTTAACGGTCTTTTAAATGATAGAGAAAAAATTTTTAAAGGGAATGCAAAAGATTTAAAAATATTAATTGAAAAATATGCAAGTAAAAAGGATGAATAATATGAATGATTTAACAACAAAAATAAAACAATTAATTGAATCTGAAAAATCAATTAATTCTGATATACAATTTTTGACACCACAACATGCTAATTTAATTAATCAAATTCTTAGTAACTATCATTTAAATACTAGTTTAGAAGCTTTACCTTCAGCAGAAATGATTTATTTAGGTGCACCAACTGGAGCTGGAAAAGATACTTTGGTCAGAAAAATTATAATTGATAATTCAGATAAAAATTATGTTGTTCTAAATATGGATATTTTTAGACATTATCATAATGAAATTTTATTTAGTAATAAACGTATTTCTGATATAGATTTTGCAAAACAAACTAATCAAACTTCTTATGAATTATATTAT
This sequence comes from uncultured Clostridia bacterium, assembly GCA_947596225.1. Classification (GTDB taxonomy): domain Bacteria; phylum Bacillota; class Clostridia; order TANB77; family CAG-508; genus Scatovivens. The sequence continues at coordinate 22,030 of CANQEX010000002.1, forward strand.
ATTATACAAGAAATAATTTTAAGAGAATTTCCTGGTACTAATGTAATTGTTACTGGAACAATGCGAGATATAGAATGGGTAAAAGAAATTATAGAACGTTATAAAAAAGATACTAAAACAAATTATAATACAAGATTAGTAACATTAGCAGTTCCTACTAGAGAAAGTTCATTTTCTATTTTTGAAAGATATTTAAGTATGGTAGATACAAGAAATGGTAAAAATACTCCATTAAGATATACTGATTTAAAATATCATGATGATACAATTCAAAAATTTATTTCAAGTGTACATTATTTTGAAGATAATTTACATTCAAATACAGAAAGTTTCTTTGATTCTATTCAAGTATATCGTAGAAATAATGATATTTTTGATTTTTCAGAAGATACTTTAGTATATGATAGCAGAACACCTACTCCAAATAAATGTGCATTTACACATATTCATGAAATTATGACTGCACCTTATAATATAGATCCTAAAAGAGTTGTTAAACTATTAGAAATTATTAAAAGCAATAGTTCATATTTAAAACAACAAAATCTTTATACTAGTATAATTATAGATTTAGAAAGTATTCTACCACAATGGCAAGCTCCTTCTACAGATATATCAAAATAAAGAACTGATATGAAGCGAACATTTTTAAGATTCACTTCATATCAGTTTCTTTTATTACTGCTTATTTTTAATTGTGCAATTTCCACTTTTTTTCCATAGCTAATTTCTGAAAAGCTTTTTGAGAACGCTGTATCATTTCATATGAAACACAATATGCAATTCTTACATAACCTGAACATGAAAAAGAACTTCCCGGAACAAATAATAAATTATATTCTTTTGCTATGTTACAAAATTTCTTATCATCTTCAATAGGCGATTTTACAAAAAGATAAAATGCACCTTCTGGTTTTACACAATCAAAACCACATTCTTTAACAATATCATATAATAAATCTCTATTTTTCTTATAACATTCTATATCTGTTTTTACATCCAAACAATTTGCTATAACTTTTTGAATTAATGATGGTGCATTTACTGAACCTATTATTCTATTTGCTATAGTAACAGCATCAATCATTTCACTTGAATCTTCTAATTCATTTGGTATAACAACATATCCTATTCTTTCTCCTGGTAATGATAAAGATTTACTATATGAATAAACAATCATTGTATTATTATAATATTTAGTAACATATGGAACTTCTATATTTTCATAAACAAGTTCTCTATAAGGTTCATCAGATATTAAATATATTGAATTTTTTAACTCATTTTGTTTTTTCTCTAATATACTAGCTATTTTTCTTATTGTTTCTTCTTTATAAATAATTCCTGTTGGATTATTTGGTGTATTTATTATAACTGCTTTTGTTTTACTATTAATTTTCTCTTCAAATTCTATTAAATTAGGTTCAAATGTTTCTTTATTTGGATTTACTACCTTTACAATTCCATCATAATTTTCAATATAATTATTGTATTCAGAAAAATATGGTGCAAAAACTATAACTTCATCAGTAGGATTAAGTATAGATTTTAAAACTATGTTTAGACCACTTGCAGCTCCAACTGTCATTATTAAATTTTTATAACTGAAATTAGTAGCATATTTTTTATTTATTGAAGATGCTATTTTTTCTCTTACATCTTCATATCCACTATTACTCATATATCCATGTAAAACTAGAGGATCCTCATTATTAACAATATCTATTATTGCTTTATTAACTTCTTTTGGAGCAGGAACACTAGGATTTCCCAAACTAAAATCATACACATTTTCTTTTCCATAAATTTTTTCTAATCTTTTTCCCTCTTCAAACATTTCTCTTATTACAGAATTGTTTTTTACTAATTTTTTCATTTTAATTGATATCATAATTATCCTTCTTTCCGTACTAGAATTTTTGATATTATATCATCTTTTTCAGTTTTTTTAAATAGTTATAAGAAAAACTGGGAGAGCAGTCTCTCCCAGTGTCTACAAGGCTTTAATTATTTGTGCATACAGAGTTGGATTTATATTTTGTATTTCTTTAAGATATTTCTCCAACTTTTCCACAGAAATTCCTTCACTTTCAGCAATTTGAGATTTACTTTCTCCTCTCAAAAGTCTTGCTGACCAAGATCCTAATTTAAAAAAATATAACTCCCTACAATTATCAATGTTGACAGCTACTTTTCCATTGTTGCACATGTTATCACTCCTTATAGTTTTTTGCAATCCTACTTGTAACAAGAGTATTATATCATAAAATTATATAAAATGTAAACCTAATATTTACCTAAAATTCGTACATATATTCCATTTGTTTTAATTTCTTTAATTGCTATATCTTCATTTTCATTTTCTATTTCAACATCTATCCAAAAAATATATTCTCCTAAAACAGTTTTTGCTGGTCTTGATTCTATTTTTGTAAGATTTAAATTATATTTATTAAAAATTTCTAAAACATTATATAATGCACCTGGTTTATCTTTTACTGAAAATAAAATAGACATCTTATTTTTCTTAATATCATTATTTTGATTTTTACTTAAAACCCAGAATTTAGTTTTATTAAAATTATTGTCTTGTATATTTGATTTTATCAAATTTAAATTATATTCTTCCAAACAAGAAATATTTCCTATACAAGCACAAATTTCATTGCTTTCACTAACTTTTTTGGCAGCATATGCTGTACTTTCTATAGAAATAGTTTTATCTAATAACATATTTTCTTCTAAAAATTTTTTACATTGAGCTAATGCTTGTGGATGAGAATATACTTTATTAATTTCGTTTAAGTTACAATCTTTATTAGACATTAGATTTTGCTTTATTTCTAATACAATCTCATCTTCTACTTTTATATCTTCATTTTGAATCAATGTATCTATTGCATCTGTAACACAACCTTGAAGAGAATTTTCTATTGGTACTATAGCTTTATCTATTTTCTGACTTTCTAGTGCTGAAATAGTATCTGGTATAGTTTTAAATTCAATCATTTCTTCATTATCTTTACAATATTCTTTACATGCTTCATATGAAAAAGTCCCTTTAGGTCCTAAATATCCTATTTTCATTTTTTACCTCTTTATTTAAAAAATTTAAATAAAGTATAGCATAAATTACAAAATTTTTCTAGTCTATTTCTAAATTACTAACAGCAGGTGATTCTATAACAAAACCTCTTTTTGTATATCGAGAACCATGACAAGGACAATCCCATGTTTCTTCTAATTGATTCCAAGATAATTTACAACCCAAATGCGTACAAGTTGGTGTTGGTTTTCCTTTTATTCTTTTTACTACAATTCCATCTACAGATTCTTTTAGCATATTAATTGCTTCATCTTTATTTTTTATGATTTCTAATCTTGAACTTCTAAATATTTCTTCATATTCGTTTTCTCTACCCATGATTTTATCTGTAATAATATTTGCAGAAATATTTGAACTTGTCATTCCCCATTTATTAAATCCTGTTGCAACATATACATTATCTAATACATTAGAAAAATCACCTATATATGGAATTTTATCTAAACTAATACAATCTTCTGCAGTCCAATATTTTACAATTTCTGCTTTAGGAAACATTCTTTTAACTCTTGCAAATAAATAATCAAATGGATTACCTATAATTTCACTTCCTGTTTTATAATCATATCCAACTATTAATAATAAATTTTTATCTCCATCTTTTACAGTTCTTAATGATATTTGAGGTGTTTCTGAATTTATATAATACCCATCTGTTTGTAGATCTGTATTTGTATCCACAATTAATGCATAAGATGTGGATTGATACATTTTTAAAAAATAATATCCCGGAAATGTTATTATTGGATATCTTGTTGCAATAACTACATATTTAGCATTCACACTTCCATTTATTGTAGTAACAGTATATTCTTCATCATCTTCTAATACATCCATAGCTTTTGATTTTTCATAAATTGCTACACCATTTTTTAATAAACTTTTTACTAAACCATTAGCATATTTTACTGGATTAAATTGTGCTTGATTTTGAAACTGTATCGCTCCAAAAATTTCTAAAGGTAAATCTATTTTATCTACAAATTTTGAGTCAATATCTAATTTATTTGTAACTTCTACCTCATTTTTTATATTTTGTATTTCATTTTTACTTTCTGTATAAACATATGCCTTCTTTTTCTCAAAATCACATTCTATTTTTTCTTCATTTATTATTTTTTCTATGTCTTTTATAGCTTTTTCATTAGCTTCATAATATTTTCTAGCAAATTCTTTACCATTTGAATCTTTTAAATATTTATAAATAAGTCCATGTTGACTAGTAACTTTTCCTGTTGTTCCCCCACTTGTACCTGAACATATAACATCTTTTTCTAAAACTACAACTTTTTTTCCTTCTTTACTTAAATAATATGCTGTAGTTAAACCTGTAAGACCTCCACCTATAACACATACATCTGCCTGTATATCTCCATCTAAACTAGCAAATCTATTATTTTCATTATTTATATTCCAAAAACTATCCATAATAACCTTCTTTCATTCATTTTATTATATCTAGTTTTTGTATAATTTTCTAAAATATACATGTATAATTTAAAAAAAGTGAGGTTTCCCTCACTTAATCTATTTTGTTCCAAAAATTCTATCTCCTGCATCACCAAGTCCTGGTACTATATAACCATGTTCATTTAACTTCTCATCTATATCTGCACAATAAATTTGAACATCTGGATGAGCTTCTTGCATTTTCTTTATTCCCTCTGGTGCAGCAATTATACATAAAAATTTTATTTTTTTAGCTCCATGTTCTTTTAATTTATTTATTGCATCTATTCCAGAACCTCCTGTTGCAAGCATAGGATCTAATACTATTACTTCTCTTTTATCTAAATTACTTGGAGTTTTAAAATAATATGGAATTGGTTTAAGTGTTTCTTCATTTCTATACATACCTATATGACCTATTTTAGCATTAGGCATTACTTTTATTAAACCATCTAACATTCCTGTACCAGCTCTTAAAATTGGTATAAAAGCAAAATTATCTTCATTTAATTTTTTACCTTTAGTTTTACATATAGGTGTTTCTATTTCAACATCTTCAAGCTTTATATCTTTCATTGCCTCATAACAAATAATTGTAGATAACTCACTTATAATTTCTCTAAATTCTTTTGTTCCTGTATTCTTATCTCTTAAAATCGTAAGTTTGTGTGAAACTAGTGGATGATTTAATTTTATAACTTCCATTCTATATTCCTCCTATTTAAAAACCTATTCTTTTCTTAGATTCTTCAGCTTTTATAACTGGTATATCTCCTTCTGTAAATGTAAGAAGTCTATCTATATCTGTAATATTTCTAGTTTTTTTAGCATGTTCAATTATAATTCTTTGAACCATGTTTTCTACAAATCTACCATTACCAAAATTTTCAATTTCTTTAGCATCTTTTAATATTTTCTCAATTTTTTCTTTAACTTTATTTTCAAATTTAAACCCTTTATCTTTTACTTTTTTCTCAAATATTCGAATTAATTCTTCTGTAGAATAATCTTCAAAATCTATTTCATAACCAATTCTTGATTTTAATCCTGGATTTAAATCTCTAAATTTTCTCATTTCATCTGTATATCCAGCAAAAATTATAATTAATCTTCCTTGATAATCTTCCATTGCTTTTAATAATGTAGCTACACATTCTGCTGAATAACTAGCATTTGTTCCATTATGTTCCATAATGGAATATGCTTCATCAATAAATAAAACTCCATCTAAGGCACTTTCTATAACTGCTTGTGTTTTAGGTCCAGTTTGTCCTAAAAATTCACCTATTAAATCTCGTGATTGTACTTCTATCAATTTATTTTTTTTCACATATCCCAAATTATAATAAATTTCAGCAAGTAATCTTGCAACAGTAGTTTTTCCTGTTCCAGCATTTCCTTTAAATATCATATGCATATTAAAATCTGGCATTCTATCTATTTTTTTATATAATTCAATTACAGAAATAAAACCATCTAAAGTTTCTTTAACTGATTTTAACCCTATTAAAGAATTTAAATCTTCTAAAATTTCATCAACACCACGTAACTTATCTTTTTTAGTTTCTTGAAAAATTTCTAAATCTTTATTTGTTATTACTTTTAACAATTTATTATCTGTACAATTTCCTGCATGAGTTAATACTAATCTATCAAATAAATTTTCTACAAATCTTGCATTTCCAAAATTTCTACCTATTTTATTTTTTATAATTATTTTTTCAACTTTTTCCAATACACCATCTTCAAGAGTAAATTCATTTCCTTCTACTTGATCTTTAAAAATTTGAATTAATTCATCTTTTGAAAAATCAGGAAATTCAAGTTCATAGCCAATTCTAGACATTAAACCTTGATTTGCATTTATAAAATCATTCATTTCTGTTGTATAACCAGCAAAAATAATTATTAATCTATCTTTGTATAAATCCATTGCTTTACAAATTGTTGCAATACATTCTTGTGGATAATTAGAATTTAAACCTCCTCTACTTGCCATAATTGAATATGCTTCATCAATAAGTAAAACACCATCTAATGCTGATTCTATAACAGCTTGAGTTTTAGGTGCAGTTTCCCCTAAATGTGAACCAATTAAATCTTTACTAGTTACTTCAATTATTTTATTTTCATTTATAAATCCCAATTTATAATATAATTCAGTAAGAAGTCTTGCAATAGTGGTTTTTCCTGTTCCAGAATTACCTTTAAATATCATATTTAAATTTGCAAATCCTTCTGTATCAATTTTTTTACTATAATCTATATATTTTAATATTTCTCTAACATTTTCTTTTATTTCAGTTAAACCAACTAATCCATTTAATTCTTTTAAAATTTCATCTACTTCTCTTGTTTCCACTTCTTCTGGTGCATCTGATTTTTCAAAACTATTTGTAATATCTAAAATTTTAAATTTATTAAACACTATATCTTTATATACTTTTTCTATATATGAATACTCATCTACAGAATTTTCATTATATGTACTTTTTATGTATTTTTCTAGATTTTCTGAAAATTCATCATCAATTTTCAATACTCCTTCTAATCTATCTAAAATCTTATTTTTTATTCTTAAATAATCAAATCCTTTTAAATGAATTTTTCTATTTATAATTATACTTTCTATATTAGAATGTTTTTGTGTTAAATCTTTAAAAACATCTTCTTCTACAATAAAAATTGACATAGCTCGTCTGTTTTTATTATAGAACTTTTCAAATCCTGAAAACATTGCATCAACACGATATTCATTTAAAGACTTTAATTTATTAAAATTTTCAAATATTACAAAATCATTTTCTGTATAAATTTTATCTACCTGCATTATCATATCTGTAGAATCTTTTGTTCTTTTTACCAACATTTCTGCATCAACCCAAACAGTATTTCTATTACTAAGATAATTAAAAGTTCTAATATATCTATTTAAAAGATTTACAACTTTATCTGAAATCATACTATTTTTTGTGTATAATGCTATATTAAATTGAATATATGGTAAATCTTCATTAAAATAATAATTTCTTATATATGTAAGAATAGAAATAATATCTTCTTTTTCTTCTTCTCTACATTCTAAACAATTAACGGAATGAACATATTGTTTATAATAAACATCTCTTAAGTCATTATTTTTAAAATTTTTTGCCTTTACTAATTTATTTATTAAAAATTGTTCATCTATACTATTTTTCATACACATATAACGTATAAATACTGCAATTTGTATTGGAGATTTATCAAATAAATATGAATCATATTTTTCAAAACTTAAATTTGACAAATCAAATTTAGCTTCTATTCCTTTATTCTCTTTAAAAAATTCATTTAAATTATTAAAAAATGAATTATTTTTAACATTAAAATCTAAATATCTATAATTTATTATTTTATTTTCTTCTTTTTCTAAAGTTATACAATCAGATTTTAAAATCATATTAGCACCAATAATATCAAATGGATTAGTTATTAATTTATCCAACTGTTTTATAATATTATTAATTACCAATAAATTATCCACATATTTATTGCTTTTTTTTCCTAATAATAAATCAAAAACTTCTTTGGAATTAAATTTATTCTCTTGTATACATCTTTGTATATATGCTGTTAATTTAAAAGGGCAAACATTACTGTCAATATTACAATATGAACATCTCATATTTAAGTCTGTTTCTACATTATTAAGATCTAATTTCCATGTATTTTTATATTCTCTTAAATCATATGTAGTATAAAATAAAAATATTTTCTCTAATAATTCTTCAGAATCTTTAAAATTTTTCGCACATAATTTTAAATAAGATAATTCTAATATATTTTTATTTTTTTCAACTATTTTATCTCCCTCTTTAATTCTTTCAGTCGTCATATTATAAGATAACAAATTCATAGCATTTATAAAATATGCCATTCTAATTTCATTTGGTTGAAATTTTTGTTTTATAAAATTAACAAAGTTTTCTGTTTCGTCCATTTTTACCTCTTTTTTTGGATTAATAATTATTTAATATTGTTTCTTCTATTGCTTTTATATAATTTTCTTTTTCATTTCTTATTATATCTAAATCATTCTTTATATATCCTAGTTCAATTTGATAACATTCTATTCCTTGATTAGAATTATAATATTCATTTTTAGAATAATCTTTATTTCTTCCGTCAACATAAGCACCTGTGGCTATTCCTCCAACTTCCCTAATTGTATAAAGGAAAGGTGTATCTTTAGTAATTGGATAAGGCTCATACCCTTTTTTATTTGCTGTATTTGTAAAATCTTTTATCACAGATTGTGTAAAATTTCTTACATATACACCATCAGCCATTTTAAAAGAATTATTATTTGAATAATTAATACTTGAATATTCTTTAATTTTATTTGCCATTTGACTTGCAAAATTTAAATTAGATTTACATGGACTATATATTTCAAATCCTTGTAAATTTTTAACTCCTTGATTTATATGAAAAGAAATCATAAGTTTAGCTTTTGTTTTACAAGCTATACTAATTCTTCCATCTTCATCATACATATTAGTTGTTGTAAATGTAGAAGAATTAGAATCATCCCTAGTTAATTTTACTTTATAACCATTTTTATCTAATTCATCTTTTAATAATTTAGCATATTCTAGTGTTATATCTGCTTCTGTTACTGGCCCAGCATTTTCTCCATCATCTTTACCACCATGCCCAGCATCAATAACTATATCGTATATTTCTTCTGGGAGTTCAGCTTTTTCTAAATTGATAATTAATAAATTGTATTCTTTACCATTATATTTTTGCGTAGTAAAGGAAAGATTAGCTTTTCTATTTGTATTCTCTTTTGTAACAGTATAATATGTAATATCTTCAAACTCAGATTTATTTGAAAATGAGTAAAATTTTGGTTCTACACTATTATTTAATTTTAGTCTTATTAATATGTAATAATTTTTTTCTTCTAAATTATCTATTATAATTCCTGAATTAATTTCTTTGTCTGATGAAAAAATTAAATTATTTTCTTCAAAATTATAATTTAAATCATACTCTTTTTCATAGTCTATACCATCTGTTATAACTAATTTTATACTTTCAAAATTGTCTTCACTTATATTTGAAATTGTACCTTCTATATTTAATGCTTTTCCATATGTATAAAATTTTGTAGCATAAGCAGACCTAGTTTGAATCATACTAAATATTTTTTCTTCTGCTTCTTTACTATTAATTTCAGGTATCTTTCTTTTTAATGTAATTGAGATACCTAAATAGATTCCAATTATCATTAAAATTAATACTACTAATTTTAAAAATTTTTTTACCATAATTATCCCCTAATTTTAAATGGTAAAATTATATAATTTATATAATTTCCCCTATTAAGTCATAATCTTTCACATCTATAATTTTACAATTAATAAATTGCCCTTGCTTTACTTTTCCTGTATTTTTTATAAACACTGTTCCATCTTCATTTGGAATATCCATGTAACTTCTTGCACAAATATATTTATTATCATATGAAAATCCATCTACTAAAACTTCATACGTATTTCCTATTTTTTCCTCTAATTTTATTTGGGAAATTTTTTTCTGCATAGACATTATTTTATCAAATCTACTTTGCTTTGTTTTATAATGAATTTGATTTTTTATTTTACTTGCTGGTGTTCCATCTTCTCTTGAATATTTAAAAACTCCTAGTTTCTCAAATTTTGTTTCATTTATAAATTCATATAATTCAAAAAAATCTTGCTCAGTTTCTCCTGGAAAACCAACAATCATAGTAGTTCTCAATATTACATTAGGAATCTCATTTCTTATTTTTTCTATTATCTTTTTTATTGACTTACTATCACTTTTCCTATTCATTCTTTTCAAAACATTATCAGAAAAATGTTGTAATGGTATATCAAAATATTTACATATTTTTTCATTATTTTTTACTACTTCTATTAGTTCATCAGTTATGCTTTCTGGATAGGCATATAAAAATCTAATCCATTTAATTCCATCAATTTCTGATAATTCTTTTAATAATTCAGCTAAACTTAGTTTTCCATAAATATCTATTCCATATTTAGTAGTATCTTGTGCTATAATTATTAATTCTTTTATTCCTTTTTGGGCTAGTTCTTTTGCTTCTTTTAAAATATCTTCTTTTGGTCTACTTACATAAGGTCCTCTTATATATGGTATTGCACAATATGTACATCTATTGCTACAGCCTTCTGCAATTTTCAAATATGCAGTAGAATTTCCTGTAGAAATAATTCTATCTAAATATTCTAATGTATTTTTTGATTTTATTTCTTTACCAATTAATTCGGCAATTTTTTCCCATATATTATCATATTCATCAATACTTAAAAACAAGTCCACTTCTGGAATAGATTTTTCTAATTCTTTTTTATATCTTTGTACTAAACATCCCATTACAACTAAATACTTACATTTTCCATTTTGCTTATATTCTGCCATTTCTAATATACAGTTAATTGCCTCTTCCTTAGCTGATTGTATAAAACCACATGTATTTATTATTATCATTTCAGCATCTTGTGGATTATTTACTATTTCAAACTTTTCCTTTTTTAATAATCCAATACACATTTCTGTATCTACAAGATTTTTACTACATCCGTAGCGATATAAATCCTACTTTCATTTTTACTCCTATTTATTTTTATATAAAACTCAATATTACTGCAACTATAAGTCCTGGTACACCAAATAATCCTGTTAAAACTATAGTCCACCAATAAATTACAATTCCAAAACCAAAATATTGGCAAGCATATAAAAGAATACCACCTATAATTGAATTAATAACAAATCTCATAATTAATCTAAATGGTAAAGATATAATTTTTAAAAAAATAATTAATATAGCTATTGCTATAACATATGTTAAAATTGTTGGCATATTAAATTCTCCTCTACAATAATTTTTATAATTATATCGTAATTAAGACTTTTTTACAAGAACTTATACAGCAAAAAAGAACATTTCTATTAATGTTCTTTCTTACTATTTATATGTTTTCTTGTAATCTCCATCAAATTTAATTTTGTAAAACCTTCTATCTGCACTTTTGATCTATCTTTTTTAGTATATTTAATTAATTCATCTAGTACTCTTTTTTTATTTTCATCTTTCTGCATATCTATAAAATCAATTATTATAATTCCACTAATATCTCTTAATCTTATTTGTTTACAAATTTCTTTTGTTGCCTCTAAATTAACATTTGTTACTGTTTCTTCAACTTCATTTTTACCAACATATTTACCAGAATTAACATCTATTGCTACTAATGCTTCTGTTTTATCTATAGTAATAAATGCACCACTTTTAAGCCATATTTTATTGCTTTTAAGTGCTTGAATTTGTTTTTCAATAGAATATTTATCTAAAATATTATTATCAACTTCTATTTTTATATTAGCCGTAATTTCTTCTAAAATGTCTTGTACCATTTTTAGATTTTCTTCATCTTTTAAAATAATTTTTTCAATATCACTATCTACTAAATCAATAATTGTTTTCTTAAGTATTCCTCCCTTATCATAAATTTTTAATGGTACTTTTTCTATTGGTATTAATTGTATTTTTTCCCATTTATTTATAGAATTTTGAATATCTTTTTTTATAATATCTTCTGAAACATTTTCAGCTACAGTTCTTATTATTGCTCCACTACCTTCTGGTAAATATTTTTTTACTATTTTCTTTAAACGTTCTTTTTCAGCTTCATTTTCTATTTTTTGAGATACTGTTATAAAATTAGTATTAGGCATAAAAACAATAAATCTACTACTTAAACTTATATGTGTTGAAAGTCTTGGACCTTTTTTGTCTAAAGATTCTCTCTTAACTTCAACAATAATAGGATCACCTGGTTTTACTATTTCACTTATATGTTTTTCATCTATTTGTTTATCTTTTGTTATATCAATTTTAGCCAAAATATCTTTTGCATGAATAAAACCAGTTCTTTTTTCACCAATATTAACAAAAGCAGATTGTAATCCATTTAATACATTTTGCACTTTACCTATATAAATATTTCCTTCTATAGATTGATTATTCTCATCTTCTTCATATCTTTCTACCATTTCTCCGTCTTCAATTAAAACAATTTCTTTCTTTTCACTTTCTGTATTAAATATAATTAACTCTTTCATTTAAACTTCTTTCTTTTTATTAAATTTATTCATAGCTGTATCTACATTATTTTTCATTATTTCAATAACAGCATTTCTTGCAATCTCTACACCTTTATTTAGTAATTCTTTTTCGTTTTCTGGTACATATCCAATTACATATGATATCATATCAACATTTTCGCTTGGTTTTCCTATTCCAACTCTTATTCTACAAAATTTATCAGTTTTTAAACAATTAATTACTGATTTCATTCCATTATGAGTACCTGCTGAACCAAACTTTCTAATTCGAATATTACCTGGATCAATATCTATATCATCATAAATAACTATAAGTTGATTTTCAGAAAGTTTATAAAAGTTCATTGCCTCTATTACAGATTCCCCGCTTAAATTCATAAATGTTTGAGGTTTTAATAATATAACTTTTTCATTTTCTATTATTCCATTTCCTACTAATCCTTTAAATTTTGCTTTATTTATTTCTATATTATATTTTTTTGATAATTCATTTAAAACATTAAAACCCATATTATGTCTTGTTTTAGAGTAGTCCTCTTCTGGATTTCCTAAACCTACAATTAAATACATTTCTATCTCCTTATAATATTATAATACAAAAAGATAGATTCTATCTATCTTTTTGCTTGGCCTCTTGTTTTATTTTGTATTTTAAATCATCCCAAATTTCTGTAGTTCTTATAAATTCTTTATAATGTTTTCTTACATTTTTATTATAATCATCTAATTCAGTAAGCAAACAATCAAACTTACATGTTTCAAATGCTGTATTTATTTTTGGTATACTTTCTTCCAAATTTTTTCTAGTATTTTCTATTATTTTTTTATAATTTTCTTTATCAATTAAATAATATAATAATGGTTTATATTTAGTCCATCCTATAGTAGTTTTTAAAAATCTTTGTTCTATTCCATTATCATCAAGAGCAATCCTTCTTAAAATTTTTGGATATCTCTCTTTCATTAAATAGGTATACTTCAAAAAACAATCATGAAAATGATATGTAGGTACTCTTAATACTTTTGCATTCTTTAAACCTAAAGCACAAGAAAAAAATGTATCTTCTCCTCTAGCACCTGGTGGATTATAGAAAGCTGGAATATTATCTAAACGTTTTAAATTTAAGCACATCCCTGAACCTAAAACAAAAGATTTTTTTCCAATGTCTTTAATATTTTCACATTTCTTTTTATGATCTATAATATCTTTGTTTGCATACTCAATATATGAATTTTCTTGTCTAACTTTTTTAGCTTTTTCCCAATTCATAACTTCATTTGATAAACCATCTATAAACTTTTTATAGTCATTTTCTTCTATATTTTCATTATATTCAATATATGGAAGTGGTGTCATAAATCCACATCTATATCCAACTGTTACATCAACTTTTGAAATATTTTGTAAGTGCTCTAATATATCTGGTTGTTTTATCCACTGTATTTCTTTTCCTTCTTTTATATTAGCAAGTGGATATTCATCATCATCCCAAAAAAGAAGATAATCTATATTTCTTTTCAAAGCATAATAAAGAATAGTGTTTCTTGCTTTTGCATAACCTTTTCCTAAAAGCAAGTTCGCATCTTCTTTTGAAATATCATATTTAGAAATAAGTTTTTTCTTATCCTCTTCAATAGCTTCTGGAGTAATGTATTTAACACTTATATTTTTATAAACTTCTGGTAAAACTCCATAAAAGTCTATTCTTGTTGTATATTGATATGTTAAATCAAATAAAATAAAAATTGTAAAATTAATTTTCACATCATAATTTTCTACTTGTTCTAATAAATATTTATAATAACTATTTATAATTCTACAAATATTAGGTCTTCCTGTTATAAAACCAATTCCAAAATTGATTTCTTTCTTCATAAATTTCCTTTCTAGCAATTATTTTTCAAAAAAATTATATCCACATGTTCTAAGTAATCTATTCATAATTGCTATACCTAAACCCTCTTTTTTTACACCTTCTATAAGTATAATTTCTGCTTCGAGTTTATCTGCCTCTCTTATTGCAGAATAAATATTTTGGGCTATTTGGTCTAAATTATTTTTTGTTCCTATATTTATAAATCTATCCTTTGAAATATTATATTTTTCTTTATATTCTTCTGAACCAATTACTACTACATTTTTATTATATAAATTTATAAATTTATTCATATAAAAAATTTGATCTAGTTCATTTTCACAATATATTAATTGACAAGGTTTTTCTGGAGAATAATGGCGATATTTCATTCCTGGACTTTCTATATTTTCATCTTCATCTACTTTTTTAAATACTTTTTCGTCTAGTTTCACTTTCCCAATTACATTTTTTATATCATCAGGAGTAACTTTTCCTGGTCTTAATATAACTGGTACTTCATCTATTACTTTTACTACTGTAGATTCTAAGCCTATATCTGTTTTTCCTCCATCAACAATAGCTGAAACTTTCCCCTCTAATTCTTTTCTTATATCTTCTATATTAGTTCCACTTGGTTTTCCTGATATATTTGCACTCGGAGCAGCTATTGGAACTCCTGAAAAAGTAATAATTGCTTTTGCTATTATATTATTTGGTATTCTTACAGCTACAGTATCTAGCCCTGCAGTTACTATATCTGGTACAATATCTTTTCTTTTCAAAATAATAGTAAATGGGCCTGGCATAAAATTATCTATTAATTTCTGTTCTACTTCTGTAATATTTTGTGCTATATCTTCTATATTTCTTTTGTCTGCCAAATGAATAATTAGAGGATTATCTGATGGTCTACCTTTAGCAATAAATATTTTTCCAACAGCATTAGCATCTAATGCGTTTGCTCCTATACCATATACCGTTTCTGTAGGAAAAACAACTAATTCACCATTTTTTATTAAATTACATACTATTTTTAATTCTTCTGTATTAGTTTGTTCTTTCCAATTATAATACATAAAAATTCAACCTCGATTTATATTATACAATATCTTCAAATATATTGTCAAACTATGAACATTTCATATAAAATTACTTATCTATAACCATACTTTTTATGTTTATTTAATAAAGTATCTAATTTATCTTTTTTATATTCCCCTTGCATTCTCATTGCATCATAATAAGGCATCATATATTCAATTTCAAATCTTGATACATTATCATCCCATGGTTTAAAAGAACCCGCATAATGTATAATAAGTGGTTTTTCTTTTAATTTATTAAATCTTACATCTTTTATAACTAAATTATATTTATTACTAATTATTTTTATATCATCTTTAAATATTAAATTAATAAAATCTTGGTCTGGATAAACTAACTTATCTTGATTTTCCCTTATTAATCTAACTATATCTCTTTCTGTATAATTTTCTCTTAATTTTTGTAAATTTATTAGTAACATTCCTGAATTAATGTATTTATAATTATTAGGGAATCCTATTCTATATAAATGTTTTTTTGTAACTCCTAAGTCTTCACAGGCACACCAAGTTTTGCCTTCAAAATCTATATCATATAATTCAGCAATATCTCCACTGCAAATCATATCTGCATCTAAATATAATATTTTATCAATATTTTTTGGAAGCTTAAATGCTGAAAATAATCTACTATAAGATTCTAAACCAAAATAGGCACCTTCATCATCTGTTATTGGAACACCTTCTAAATTATTAGTATCAAATTTTACTGTTATAATATTTGCTTTTTTGGTATTTAATATAAATTCACTTATTTTCTGTAAATCTTCTCTATTTAACTCTTCTTCAATATACATTAGATAAAAATTAATTTTTTTACTACTGTAATGTGTTAATGTTATGATTAATTCTTCTACATATTCTAAAAATTTTTTATTTACAGATAATAGTATATTAATCATTCTTATTCCTCCTTTTCAAATAATTTATATATCATATTTTCTTTTATAAGTTTTGAAATATAATTGTATTCCAAAACTTTTTTACTTGATTCTATCATACTAGAATTATTTTTTATAGCATCTTTGAAATTAACTTCTTTTTTTATAATTTTATTTGAAATTTCTTCAAATATTTTTTTACCTTTACTTGAATTTAATATAACTAATGATGTTCCTTTATTGTCATCCATAGATTTATCAATTTTACTTATTCCCCAAAAATCAGCTAAAGTTAAATCAGATTCTCTATTTTCTTTTTTAAATTTACATGAATAACAAGAATCTCTTAATATTAAATTTTCTAAAAATAACTTCATAAATATATCATCATTATGTTTTGTATATTCTTTATATCCTTCATATGTAATTTCCATTTGATAATCATCCCATGTTGTTTTCTCTTTACTTCTAAAGTTAACTTTTTTTATTTTATTATTTTTACTTTTTAAATATTCTTTCCAAACTCTTGGAGATGGAACTCCATGACATATTATATCTTGTAATATTAAATTATCATATTCTTTTTGTAAGTATGCTTTTAAACCTTCTATTTGACAAGGGGTTCCTGAATAGTAAACTAATTTTCCTTGTTTTAAAAATTTTTCAGCTTCTACATAAGAATTTTTTGTATCACTTTGAACATATTTTGAAGTTCGTAATTTTTCTAAATCCTTTTTATCTTGTACCAAAATGTGTTCAACCGTAAAATCATTAGCAAAGGCAGCTCCAAAAACAATTCCTCCTTTTTCAATAATATTTTCTGCAAGAAGTGTAAATATTCCACCAGAAGAACTATTAATTCTTGTTTTTTCATCTTTATTATATGCTGCATATGCTAGCTTTTCTTTTATATTTTCTTTGTTATTTATAGGGCAACTATTTATACATTTTTTACACTTGATACATTTATCATAATCTACAGTAGGATACAAAAAACCTCTATAATCTGGTTCCATTTTAATTGCTTTCGTAGGGCACAATTTTTCACAAGCTCTACAGCCTGAGCAAAACTTTTTATAACTTTCAATCATTACCTAAAAGCCCTTTCTAAATATTCTTTTGCTTTTCTTCTTTCATATTGTAAACAATTCTCTATTTTATCTATATCAATTTGTAAAATATTATCATCTAATTTTCCATTATATTCTATATTTTTTAAATCAAATTTTTTTATTAGTGTTTCCATTCTAGAATACATATTATTTTCATCCTCTTGAACTCTTTTATAAATCATTAATGGTGTATGAAATAAAAGAGAAAAAACACATGAATGAAATGAATCTGTAACTATTAGTTTTGCATTGTTTTCTAAATATAAAAATTCTTTTGGTCCTATGTCATAATATTTACTATTTTTATTTCCTATATCAATTATTTCATAATTATGTATTTTTGCAAATTCTTCTAAAATTTTATTATCATTTTCACTTAACTCACCCAAAAAACATTTTAATATAAAAGCTTTATTATTATCTATCATATCTGGTTTATTCATTATACTTTTCCATTTTTCTTGTGAAATAAGCATTGTAGGATCTACTAAAACTTCAACATCTTCTCTACCACATATTTGTTTTATAAGTTCTTTTCCAGCATATTCTCTAACAGAAATTGCATGCATTTCATTTAAATATTTTTTACTTACTTCATATCTTTCTTGTATTTGTGGCAAAAAGTTTACTCCTATACTTGCTGAAAGAGATATTCTTTTCTCTTTATCAACAAAACTACCATATACCTTATCTGAAAACAAAGCTTTATATGAATAATTCCAAATTTGATCACTACCTATAATAAGATAATCATATCTTTTATTTAAGTCTTCTTTAATTATGCTGTTTTGACTCATTATCAAATTATCTGGTGCAAAATTTATATTTTTATTAAATTCTCTAAAAAAATCTAATCTTTTGCCTGATTTTACTATAGATAATGTATAATCTATATTATATTTTATTGTTTCAACCTCAAATCCGTAAGTTTTTAATATTTCTTGAACAGCAAAATTTTGTAATCTATTTCCATAATTATCTTCATCGTATATTGTAAATATACCAACTTTTTTCATATTATTTCCACCTTATTTTTTATTACATTTAAAATTATACTATATTCTTAATATAAATTCAATAATAAATAGTATTTTACTATATTTTGCCATTAATCTTAAGAATTCTTAATAATTCTTTAAATTAATATTAAGTTTCATTTTAAAATATTATGTTGACAAAAATTATATTCAAAATAAAAAAGGGTAGATAAAATCTTCCCCCTTTAACATATATTTATTTTTCATATTTTTCGTCTTCTGGAACATCATCTAATAATCTTTGCTTAAAGAATTCTTTATATCCCATAGCAATAATAATTATTATGATTATTGCAAAAGACAGAGCTTTCCAAATTCCACTATCCATAAGTATAATTGCAAACATACCAAATATTGCACTTAATCCATAAAGAATTAAAACTGCTTGCTTTTGAGTAAAACCTTTTTGTATCATTTTATGATGAAGATGACCTGCATCAGCTTCAATAACTGCCTTTAAAGACTTTCCATGTACAATTCTTCTCACTATAGCAAATAATGTATCACATATTGGTAAAGCAAGAACCATTAATGGTGCAACAATTACTATTGCTGTATAAGTTTTTGCAATTCCTAAAATTGATATTATTGATAAACAATATCCTAAAAAATTAGAACCTGTATCTCCTATAAAAGTTTTTGCTGGGTTAAAATTATAAGGTAAAAATCCACATAAAGCTCCTCCTAAAGCAGTTATTAATATAATTGATATTAGTGGTGAGCCATTTAATGAAAATATTATTAACAATGAAAGACATGAAATTAAAGATATTCCTGTTGACAATCCATCTAATCCATCTATCAAATTCATTGCATTTGTTATACCAACAATCCATCCTAATGTTAGTATTATATAAAATAAATCACCTTCATTATTAAGATTAAAAAATGGTATATTTAAAGTATCTATTTTTATTCCAAATTTTATTACTATAAGCCCTGCTACAATTTGAGCTGCTAGTTTGCCTAAAGCAGGCACTCCTCTAATATCATCAATAAAACATACAATTCCTATTATAATAGCCCCTATAACAAAACCTATTAATTTTCTAATATAATTATCCTCATATAGATTTATTTTGTTTTCAATAGTCATTACTATTAATAAATATATAATAGAAACAAAAAATCCCGCTATTACAGCTAACCCACCTAGTCTTGGCATATTAATCTTATTAATACGTCTTGCATCTTTTGGTGTATCTACTGCTCCTAATTTTTTTGCTAAATTTATTGTATGTGGCGTTGCCATAAAAGACATTAAAAATGCTATTAGAAAAGCTATTGCTATATCTCCCCACATTTTATTAACTCCTCTATTTCATATTTTCTTGCTCAATCTTTTCTATCATTTGTAATCTTTCTAAATATCTTCCACCTAAAAATTCTGATGCAATCCAAGTTCTAATCATTTTTATAACATCACTTAATTTTAAATATCCTGCAGGTAATGCAATTATATTTGCATTTAAATGTTCTTTTGCTTGTTTTGCTGAACTTTCATCAATACATAAAGCACATCTTATTCCTTTAAATTTATTAGCATCTATTGCCATTCCACTACCTGTTGTACATATTAAAATTCCTTTATCACATTCTTTACTCTGGATTGATTTTGCAACTTTTTCAGCAAAAATTGGATGATCTGCTCTTTCTGTACTATATGTTCCAAAGTCTTTATATTCTACTCCAATTTCATCTAAATATTTTTTTATATCTTCTTTTAATTTATAACCAGCATGATCACAACCTAAAGCTATCATTTTTTTCCTCCTTTGTTTTATTTTGCCCACAATATATCACACAAATTTTAATAATACAAGTCTATTGTAGCCTACAAATGTGAATTTTTTGTGAATTTAAAGACAAAATTGCTTAAATTATATTTAAACTTTCTACTTTTTTTCATAAAATACTTGATTTTTAAATATCTTCATGTTAAAATATTTGAAGAAAATTTACTTTGTGAACTAAGAGGAGGTGCAAATATAGATGCCAAATATAAAATCAGCTATAAAAAGAGTTAAAGTTATTGATAAAAAAACATTACAAAATAATATGGTAAAATCTGCTTACAAAACAGCTGTTAAAACATTTGAAGCTGCTGTAGCAGAAGGAGATAAATCAAAAGCAGAAGAAGCTTTTAAAGTTGCTGTTAAAAAAGTTGATCAAGCTTGTACAAAAGGTGTTATAAAAGCAAATACAGCTTCTAGAAAAAAATCAAATTTATCAAAAAAATTAAATACTTTAAAATAATCGTATTAAGTACGATTATTTTTTTACCATTTTTTTCATTTGTTTTCTCTATTTTAAAGTGTTAATATTAATTTAACAATTATTAATGAGGAGAAAATTATGAATAATCTAAATATTTCTATAAAGAGTAAAAAAGTAAAAAGATTAGTTAATATTAACCTTCTAATCTCTTTTATTATTTCAGGTATTGGTCTTACTATGCTTTGGCTTTATAATACCTTTTACATATCAAAATATCTTTTTGAAGCAAGTATTATAATCTACAGAACAGGCTTACTTATGGGAATATTTTCGATTATATGTGGAATTTTTTTTGAGAACTATTTAAATTGTGGATAACAAAAGGGGCTTTTACAGCCCCTTTATTTTAATAATTTTCAGCTTTTATTTCAAAAAATGCTTGTGGATGATTGCAAACTGGACAAACACCAGGAGCTTCTTTTCCAATACAAATATGTCCACAATTTCTACATTTCCATATTTTGTCTCCATCTTTGCTAAATACTAAATCACCTTCAACATTTTCTAATAATTTTTTATATCTTTCTTCATGTTCTTTTTCTATTTTTCCAACTGCTTCAAATAAATAAGCAATTTTATCAAATCCTTCTTCTTTTGCTTCTTTTGCCATTCTATCATACATATCTGTCCATTCAAAATTTTCACCTTCAGCTGCTGCTTTTAAATTATCTGTAGTTGTAGGTATATCTCCACCATTTAATAATTTGAACCATATTTTTGCATGTTCTTTTTCATTATCTGCTGTTTCTTGGAATATAGCAGCAATTTGCTCATATCCTTCCTTTTTTGCTTTACTTGCAAAATAAGTATATTTGTTTCTTGCTTGTGACTCTCCTGCGAAAGCATCCATTAAATTTTTCTCTGTTTTTGTTCCTTTTAATTCTGGCATTTTTCTCATTCCTCCTAACCATTTATTTTACAAGAATTGCATATTCCGTCTAAAGCAATTCCTTTATCAGAGATTTCTATTCCTGTTTGTTCTCTTACTATTTTTTTTATTTCTTCATATTCAAAATTATATTCAAAATCAAATATTTTTCCACATTTTATACATATAGCATGATTATGTGGTTTTCTTATATAATCAAATCTATCTGCGCCTATTTGCATAGGAATTTTATTTATTAATTTATTTTCTACTAATAAATTTAAGTTCCTATAAACAGTACTTCTACTAACTGCTGGATCTTTTGCTTTAACTGTCATGTAAATATCTTCTGCAGTTGGATGATCATAAGAATTTTTAATTACTTTGATTATTTCTTCTCTCTGTCTTGAATAATTTTTCATATAAAAATCTCCTATTAATTACATTGAGTAGAACAAAATATAAAATCTCCCATAAATTAGGAACCATTCCTAATTTATAGGAGTATTATATCACATTTAATTAATTAATCAAGTTTTTATTAATTAATTTTATACAGCCAAACTATTATAATATGCTGTATATAATTTATTATAATATCCATTTTCTATTTGTAGTAATTCATTATGAGTTCCTTGCTCTATTATTTCACCATTATTTAACACAATAATTTTATCAACATTAATAATTGTAGATAATCTATGTGCAATAAAAATTGAAGTTTTTTCTTTAGATATTATAGAAATTGACTCTTGAATTAATTCTTCAGTTTTTGTATCAATATTTGCTGTAGCTTCATCTAAAATAAATATTGATGGATCATGTGCAAAAATTCTTGCAAATGCTATTAATTGTTTTTGGCCTGCTGAAAAAGAACTCCCTCTTTCATGAGCTATTTCATCAATCCCATTTGGTAATGATTCTATAAATTCTTCAGCTGATGATAATCTTATTGTTTCCATAATTGCCTCATCTGATAAATTCTCATTTAACTGTATATTATCTTTTATGCTTTTAGCAAAAATGAATGGTTCTTGTAAAACAATTCCAATTTTACTTCTAAGAGAACGTAAATTTATATCTTTTATATTTATTCCATCTATTAAAATTTCACCTTTTTGAATTTCATAAAAACGATTTATTAAATTTATAATTGTAGTTTTTCCAGAGCCTGTTCTTCCTACTAATGCTATACTTTCTCCTGGTTCAATTACAAAACTAACATTTTTTAAAACCCATTCTTCTCCTACATAAGCAAACCAAACATTTTTAAATTCAATTTTTCCTTTTATATCTTGTAATTGTATTCCACTTTTATAATCTTCTAAATACTCTTCCTTTTCTAAAATTTCATATATTTTATTGATAGATACAAATGCTTCTTGTACAGTTTCAAAATTTTCTACAATTCTTTGAATTGGTTCATATATCTGTTTTAAGTATGTAATAAAAATATAAATAACACCTACATCAAGATTTATATTTAATATATGTTTTACATTAGCCCAAACAATTAAAGCTACTCCTAAATTTTCAAATATTACCATTAATGCTACTAATAATCCTTCAGTAAAAGATGTTGGAATTCTTGATTTATAAAAATCATTACATAATTTTGAACATTCTTTATTTTTTTCGAATTGTCTATTAAAAATTTTTATAACTTTAATACCATAAATTGATTCTGCTAAAAATATATTTAATTTGGTTTTTATCCTTTTAGAATATTCTTGTACTTTTTTAGAAATATGAGTTATTATTATAGATGTAAGTAAAACAAATGGAAGTATACAAAAGCATAGTAATGATAATTTATAATCAAGAGTTGCCATCATTATTGCAATAACAAGAATCATTACAATATCTTTTACAAAAGTTGTAATTATGTCTTTAAAAAAATTAATAATATCTTCTACATCACTTGTAATTCTTACAAATAATGTTCCTGAAGATGTCTTATCATGAAAAGTAATATTTGCTAATTGTATATATTTAAATAATTTATTTCTTAAAGAATATATTACACTTTCTCCAAGCATACTTGTCGTAGTTGTAACTATAAAGTCTAATATATTTCCAATTAATAATATTGCTATATATATTGCACCTATTATTCCTATTGTCATAACTCCTTTTTGCCACACACCTATACTTAAATAATCATCTATTACTATTTTAATTAAATATGGTTTTACAACTTCTCCAATATTTATTATTATTGCTAAAATAGATATTATGACTATTGCTTTAATTTGTGGTTTTAACATTTTATATATCCTATATAATGTTTTATTCTTCATCTTTTCCTCCATAATAAATCAAACTAGTAAATTCAATTCTTCTTGTGTTGCAGATTGTTCATTATAAAATTCACTGTAAATACCATCATTACAAAGTAATTCTTCATGAGTTCCTTCTTCAACAATTTTTCCTTTGTCAAAAACAATAATTTTATCACTATACTTAACATCTGATACCTTATTTGAAATTATAATACAACTTTTTCCATCTGCTAATTTCTTTATATTTTTTAATAATTGTTCAGAGGTTTTATTATCTAATGCTGAAAAAACATCATCAAATATCAATATTCTACTATTCTTTAAAAATGCTCTTGAAATTGCAATTCTTTGTTTTTGTCCTCCTGATAAATCCCCTCCTCTTTCACCTATAACTGTATTAATCCCTTTAGGCATATTTTGAATATCTTCATAAACAATGGCTTTTTTCGTACTTTCTTTTATTTCACTTTCTTGATAATCATCCTTAAATAAGCTTACATTATCTTTTATTGTAGATGAAAACAAAAAATTATCTTGTGTTATATAACAAATATTATTCCTTATAATTTCTATTGGTATTTCATTTATATCTCTACCATCTATCATTATTTTTCCATTTGGAACACTATATAGTTTAGTTAGTAAATTCATTAAAGTTGTTTTTCCACTTCCTATAGTTCCAATTATTCCCAATGTTTCGCCTTTTTTTAATTCCAAATTTATATTTTGTAATGAATTATCTACTATACCTGGATAATTAAAATTTAAATTTTTTATAATTATATTTCCATCTAATTTATCTTTTATTAAATTATTTTTTTCATTATTTTTTTCGGTTTCTAAATTATAAATTACTTCAAGTCTTTTATAAGAAACTTGTGCTCTTTTAAATCTTGAAATCAAATTAGGTAACCAACTTATTGGTCCTACAAATAATCCTATATATCCATTAAATGCAACTAAACTTCCAATAGTTATTACATCATCAACCACTAGTTTTGAACCATAAATTAATGAAATTGAATAACATAAACCGAAACAAATATTTAAACAAATTTGTAATAAATTTGAAAAAACATCTACTGTATTATCACTTTGGAAAACCTTTTTATTTTTTCTAATAAATTCTTTTATTTGATCTCCTTCACAAGAATATGCTTTTGTTGTTCTAATACTATCTGTACCTTCCTGTATAAATTCAGACATTTTAGTAAACATTTCTTGTGATTTATTAAAACTTTTTTCAACATATTTTTTTATTTTAACAACTGAATATGAACCAAGTATAATTGGTATAAGTACAGCAATAGTTAAATTTAAATTTACAGTATAACTCATTTGAAATATTGCAATTATGAATGTAAATAATATTCTTGTTCCATGAGATGTTATTCTGTATGCAAAACTTCTAATTTCATTTATATCTTTAACAAAATAAGACATTATTTCACCATTTTTAATATTTTGAATATCTTTTAATTTTAGCCTTAAAAATCTTTTAAACAAATTAATTTTTAAATCCATTTCAAAGCCTCTTGAAACAACTGTTTCAAACACTTTCCATATAACTCTTACAAACAACAAAACAATACATATTCCTATCAAGTAATATGTATTGTTTATTATGATTTGCTTATTATTTTCCATATCATATAATAAATCTACTATTTTTCCAATAATTTTAGCTGGAAATGTTAAAAGATATATGTTTATTCCTATAAATATAAATTCTAAAATAAGTTGTATTTTATATTTTTTTATTATATTAATAATAACTTGTTTCATAATTTTAGTCCTACGTATTATTCTCCTTCTTATCAATTTTATCATATAAATTATCTGTATTAAATCCAATAATATTTTGTTGTATTTGATTATTTGATAATTGTTGTTCAAATTTTCTTTGTATATTCATTAATTCAATTTCGTCTTTAAATCCAATTTCATCAAATTCAAATTTCATAAACAATTCCCCCTTATTTATAAAAGTATATTCTATAAACAAAAAAATTACAATATTTTTGTAGAATTATACTATTTCTAATCCACAATTTCTACTCATATCGTGAAATAATTCATTATTATCTTGTTTTAAAATTACTGTGATATTAGCTGTTACACTTTCTAAAATATCTTTATTCATTTTTCCTTTTACAGGTGCTAACAATTTATTACCATTATCATAATTAGATTTTATATTAAGCAAATATTTATCCTTTTTCAAACTTATATCAAAACTTTTATCATTAATTAAATATTTTTCTATTTTGGTATTATTATAAGTGGTAAATTTAAATTCTTCATTTTCAGTTTTCAAAACACAAATAATTCCTTTAAAATTAAAAAACTTAAATGGTATATCAGCAATTGATAACATAAAACTACTTTTTGTTTTATTGAAATTATTTCCTTGACACCATATATAACTTTTAGGGAAAGAACTTCCCCAATCTTTTTCTATATATCCAATTCCTTTATTAAACTCTATTTCTTCACTATTAATATTAATTTTACCTATTATATCATTTTGCATATTAATTATTGCATGATTACATTCCATAAATGGTATATATGAAAATGGTCCCATAATATTTGGATTTAAAATATTTGTACTAATATTTTTAGTATTGGAATATTTTAGATTTCCATAAATTTGAAGTTTCTGTATATCATCAGAAATTTCAATATGAATACCTTCTTTTGTGAATATAGATTTTCCTATTTGAATTTTAAATGGCACATGACAAAATTTAAATTCTTTAATATCATAATTTATAAAATATGATAAATTATTTGTAATTACTTGTATAAAAGCTTTTTTATTTTTTCCCTCTATATTTATTCCTGGTATAAAACAAATAGATTTTTCTTTATTAGTATTTTTAAAATACCAACCTTCAAAGTAATTTTTATTTAAACAATTTTCACCTTGAAATAGTTCTTGATTTTTAATTAAAAACAATTTATTCATATTAATATTTTTTTACAAAACTTGTAAATTTATACAAAATATAAAAGATAGTAATTCGTCCAAATTACCATCTCTTACATTTTGAATAATTAATGACATCCAAGCAATATCATTTTGTTCAAAACTCTGTTTAACTGCTCTTTACATTTAAGCAATTTTGTCTTTTCAGCAACTGTTTTAGCATATTTAAAATTTATATATTTTCGCATAATAAAAATCTGCATTTTTTGAAATATATTATCTGGTTGAATGGAACTTGCAGTAGAAATATTTTCTTCCCACTCCGAAATATCACTTTCAATTAGATTCAATGCTAAATCAAGTTGTTCACTAGCGCCCCTCAATTGAGTCATATGAAAATTCATATTTGTTCTTACTTTAGAGTTGAAAAATTCTAGATTTTCATATTTTTTTATTAACCGCATCAAAATATGTATATCTCTCACGATATCTTTTCCCCTTTCTTGGTTATTAGAACAATTATAGCATTATTTTTTTAAATTTCAACTATTAAATTGTAAAAAATTTGAATTTAATAAAATGTATGTTTTTTTAAAAAAGAAATATAATATCTATATATACTTTTTTTTAATAATGGAGGTATATTGTGAAAATTTTATATTATATAACACTTGCTTTAGTAATAATTGGAGCTTTAAACTGGCTTCTTATTGGGCTATTAAATTTTAACTTAGTTTCTGCAATTTTTGGAAATATGTCTGTATTAAGTAGAATTATATATACCTTAGTTGGTGTATCTGGAATTATTTGTTTAGGATTATATAGTAAAATAAATGACTAAAGTAAGTATAAAGAAAGTGTTAACTATAGATTATATGTTAACACTTTTATTTTATTTTACAAAATTTATTTCTTCATTTATCTTTTTTTAATAATAGATATCTTTTATTCTATACACAGACATAATAATAGCTAAACCAATTACATTAACTAAAATCATGTATTTTAAAAGAATCTTTAATTAATATAATTGACATCATAGCTTCACTTGAATTCATACCTAATTTTGTATTGACACGAATATTTATTTAATATAAAATTTATACAAGTTATTTTTAGATTGGTATTATCTAACTTTCAAACAGGTGCATTAATTAGTAAATAATCACTTGTTTATTAGTTTATGCACCTGTTATTTTTTATAGCAGATGTATAAATACTAATGAAAGGAGGATACATAAGATGCATAAAAACAACAAAGGAAAAGACCATTCTTTATTTATAATTGCTATTGTTGCTTTAGTTGCAATTGTTGCTATTACTATATGCTTTTTAGCAACTCAAGATTTCAATTTTAGCAGTTCTATAGATAAAGAAAAGATTGAAGTTACAGCACATAACTCCAATCTAATAGAATAACCTTTCGACAAGACTTCGGTCTTGTCTTCTTTTTATTAATTGTATTTATAATATTTTATGTTGTCTATAATAATTTGATTACATTTATATTACA
>CANQEX010000003.1 GCA_947596225.1 uncultured Clostridia bacterium
CTACCATTATCTCTCTATTAGTTACTATAAAATTCTACTGTATTTCTTTTTAAAACATAATTAGATAAACTTGTTTACATTATAGCATCATTTACTATTACTGTCAAATCAATACCTCAAGCTACTTACTTTTTGTAGTATATTATAATATTTTATATTGTAATAATTTTACTTTTATGATATTATTTTTTTGTAAAAAAGTTGGAGGTAGAAAAAATGGAAAAAAAAGAAATTAGTGCTAAAACTACTGTTAAAGCTATTATTACTGGATTTGTATCTTATGGTATAATAGTAATTTTTATATGTTTATTACTTTTTGCAGTAGGTAATTATTTTTTTGAACAATTTTCAAGTTCTACTTCAAGAGGTCTATATATTACCCTTCCATTAATGGCTATAATTTTTCTTTATTTTATAATACATGGTATTTGTAGACTTAGTACATATGATGTATTTAAAAAATGTAATACAAATCCTGAAAATTACAAAAAGATTATAAAAACTTTAAACATATTTTTTATAATATGTATTATATTATCTATAATATTATTTTTAAGTTTACTTTATCTAAACTTGGAATTTCAATCAAAATCAATCGAACTTGCAGTATTAAAATATAAAGAAGTATTTTCTGATCAACATATCGAACTCCTAAAAGCAGAAATGAATGATGTGTATAATACTTCAAAAACTAATTTAACTATTTCAACAGTTATTTTAGAAATAGGAGTTTCTTTATCTATTCTTTCTTTAATACCTTATCAAAGAAAAATGATTGTAAAATATAATGAATTTCAGTCAAAATGAGTATACATAATATGTTGATGTTTCTTCAAAATTATGGTATAATTTTATTATCCCTTTGGTAATTTTCCTTTGTAAAGGAAATTATTGCAATTTATTATATACATATTAGGAGGAAAAAAATGAAGAAACGGATTATGTTAATTATCTTGTTAGCAACAGTAGGAACAGTAATAAGTGTACCTGTTAATGCTTCAGCTGTTTTGGAAGCTGAAGCCGAATTTGTAACTGGAGAAACTGATGTAACTGAAGAAACCGATGTAACTGAAGAAACTGATGAAACTGATGAAACTGTTGTAAATGATGAAACTGAAGATTCAACTGATTTAGAACTGGTAAACCAGTCTCGTAAAGAAATTAAAAGCATCATAAAAGGTGGAACTAAAAATTTGAACAAAGCTAATCGCAAACTTAAAAAGGCTCAGAAGTATATAAGTGGATTAACGCAAAAAACTGCTTCTGAAGCTAAAAAAAGTTCAAAAAAAGCCAAAGCACTTTTAAAGCAGGCTTCCTCACTTCTAAAAAAAGTAAAAAAGTCTCTTTCAAGTGCTGAAAAAAAGATTAGTCAGCCTTTTTTACTTAAATCGCAGATGGACAATCCTTCATCACTATCAGAAAATATGATAAAGGAGTTAAATAATTCATACAAAAATTCGAAAAAACAATATAATAAAATTTCGAAAAAACGGAAAAATTTTGACACTTTATCTAAACGGTTAAAAAAGAAATTAAAAGAATTTAATATTTCTTCTGAAACCAATTTGAGTGAAGTAATGGGATTTTCAAAAACTGAACTGCAGTACTTGTTTTCTAACATACCAGAAGTCATCAAAAATGAAAATGTAAGAAAAATTCTTGCTAATAATCTTCCTAAATATTCCAAAAAATATAAAGTGAATGAATTAGGAGTTTTGGCGATAATGGCTGTAGAAACAGGGCGATTTACAAGTTCGTTATGTACCAACTATTACAACTTTGGTGGCTTAAGAGATTATGAAGGTAATTATCTCCATTATTCTACCATTTCTTCTGGAATAGAGGCAATGGTTAAATGTGTTAGAGACAATATGAATAATGGACCATCAATTTTAGAAATTAACACTACATATTGTCCAGGAAATTTTTCTTGGACAGAGCATGTTGTTTTCTTTCTGAAAGAGATTAAAGCAGTACAATTATAAAAAACAAATTGCAATCACCAAATATTAAAGAGAGCTACAGATGGATGTATATCCACTGTAAACTCTCTTTTTTTAGAATATTTTACTAATACTTTAATATAATTAATTAGATTAATTTAGAAGGAATGATATTTTATGCAAGAAATTGGTATTATAAGTTTATATGGTCTTATTTTTGGGATGATTGGCACAACAATAGGTGGAATTACTGGCGCATTTTTAAATATAAAATCAAATAAAATATTAAGTTTTGTTCTTGAATTTGCTGCTGGTTTAATGACTGCAGTAATATGTTTTGATTTAATACCAGAAACTTTAAATATAGTATCAATAACATTATGTATTTTAGGAATTTTTATAGGAATTATTGCAATGATTTTCTGTGATAAAATTGTAAACTCATATTGTGATAATAACTCAAATTTAACTAAAAATAACATGTTAAAAACTGGTATTATTATAGCAATTGGATTAGCTGTACATAATTTTCCTGAAGGTTTAGCTATTGGTGCTGGATTTGAAGCATCTACACATTTAGGATTAAAATTAGCAATAGCAATAGCACTTCACGATGTTCCCGAAGGTATCTCTATATCCCTTCCATTAAAATCAAGTGGCTCTTCTAAAATTAAAGCAATTATAATTACAACTTTATCTGGTTTAACTACAGGTATGGGTGCATTCTTTGGTGCAATAATAGGCAATGTTTCGGAAACTCTTATTGGTCTTTCTCTTGCTTTCGCAGCAGGAGCAATGCTTTATATTGTGTCTTGTGAACTTATTCCTGAATCAAAAAGACTATATAAAGGTAGATTTGCATCTCTTGGAAATATTTTAGGATTGATAATAGGAATATTGGCTCAAAACATATAAATTTGAAATTAAAACTATTTTAGAAAGTAATCCCCAACTATAGATTTTGAAAAAAAACAAATGCTATTTTTAGCATTTGTTTATTCATTATTTCCTTTTAATTTTTCGGCTCTATCTGTTGCAATAAGATTATCTATCATTTCATCCATATCTCCATTTAAAAAGTTTTCCATTTGAAAAATACTAAATCCTATTCTATGATCAGTTATTCTTCCTTGTGGATAATTATAAGTTCTTATTTTTTCACTTCTATCTCCTGAACCTACTTGACTTTTTCTTTCACTTGCTACAGCTTTTTCTTGTTTTTCTCTCTCAATTTCATATATCCTAGAACGTAATAATCTCATTGCATATTCTCTATTTTGTAATTGTGACCTTTCTGTTTGACATTCTGCAACTATTCCAGTTGGTTCATGTATAAGTCTTACAGCTGATGAAGTTTTATTTATGTGTTGACCACCAGCTCCAGAAGCTCTAAATACTTCCATTCTAATATCTGCTGGATTTATATCTACCTCTACATCTTCAACTTCTGGTAAAACAGCAACTGTAGCTGTAGAAGTGTGAATTCTTCCACTACTCTCTGTATCTGGTACTCTTTGAACTCTATGAACTCCACTTTCAAATTTGAATCTACTATAAGCTCCTTTTCCTGTTATCATAAAAGAAATTTCTTTGTATCCACCTATTCCAGTTTCATTTTCATTAATTACTTGTATTTGAAAATGTTTTTTTTCTGCATACATAGAATACATTCTAAATAATACTCCAGCAAATAGCGCTGCTTCTTCTCCTCCTGCTCCAGCTCTTATTTCACAAATAACATTTTTATCATCATTTGGATCTTTTGGTATTAATAAAATTTTTAATTCTTCCTCTATTTTTGGTAATTTTTCTTTATCTTCTAACATTTCTATTTCAGCAAGTTCTTTCATTTCTGGATCATTAAGCATTTCTTTTGCTTCTTCTAAATTTTTTAAAACTGTTTTATATTCTCTATATTTAAAAACAATTTCTTCTATATCACTATGCTCTTTCATTAGTTTTTTCCATTCATTTTGTTTAGAAATTATATCTGGATCACTAATTAATCCATTTAATTCCTCATATCTTTTCTCAACATCTTCTAATCTTTGAAACATATCAAAACTTCCTTTTCTATAAATTGCTAAAGTATTATATCACAAATAAATATATTATACAATATTTATATTAGTTTATTTTTAATATTAAAATGGGAGTACTTTTGCACTCCCAACAAAAAACTATTAAATGTTTATATATTTATAATCTATATCTAATTTATCTAATATTTCTTTTTCTCTCTTTGAACATGTAAAAATAATAATTTGATTATTTTTAAAATTTAAATTCAAATATTTTAGCATATTTTCTAATCTTTCATTATCAAAATATGCAAAAGCTTCATCTAAAATTATAGGTAAAGTTTCATTTGAAATTTCATCTAAAGCACTTAATCTTAATGATATATACATTTGATCTATTGTTCCTACACTTAACCTAGAGGCTGGTACATAACTACCATTATCTATTTCTACAGTTAATCCATCTGTATCTGAAAATACTACATTTTTATATCTACCATTAGAAATTTTTGAAATTATATCACAAAGATTTTGTGTAAAACGTGGACTTATATTTTCCTTTACTTTATTATAAGCCTTCTCCAAACAATCTTTAGCAATATTATATGAATTATTTAATGACAATAATTCTTCACGTTCATTTTCAGCATCTTCTATTTCTTCCTCTAATTTAGCCATATCTTCTAACTTGTTATTTATTTCTCTAGCAGTATTTTCTACTGTATGTAATTTAAACTTTATTGTTTCTATTCTTTGCTGTTTACTATCAATTTCCTTTAAAATTTCATCATATGATTTATTTAAATTTTCTTCTATAAAACCCAAGTCTAAAAATTTAACATATTTTTCTATAATTGCTTTTTTCTCTTTTTCAATTTCATTTGAAAATTTTTGCTGTTTTTCTTCTGCTAAACCTTTTTGTTCTTCTTGATTTTGTTTCAAAATTTCTATTTCATTAATTAATTTTTCTTTATCATTTTTTCTATTTTTTATTTTTTGCTTTACTTTTATTTTTTCACTATTTATCCTATATAAAATATATAATATTGGTAATAATACTATGCAATTTGCTAATTTATACGGACTTACTAACATTAAAATAAAAAAAGTTATTAATAAAACAATAATAAAAACATAATAATTTTTGTTATGTACATTTTCTATTGATTCTTCAGCATCATCAGTAGTAATTTTTTTGTTAAGTTCACTAATTTTCTTACTATAATCATTTTCTAAATTTTTATTAAAATTTATCTCTGCATTTTTTAATCTATTATTATCTAATTTTACTTTTAATTCCTGCAAAAATTCTTTTTTTAGTTCTTCATCTTTTTGTTCTAAAGTAAGTTGCTGTATTTGAAAAGATGTATCATAAACATTTTCTTTATATTGTTCTAAACTTTTTTTCTGATCTAACAATTTTCTTATTTTTGTATCTATAATATTTATAGGTCTTTGTGAAGTTCTATCTGTTCCTACCTCTTCATTTTGCTTTTTATTTATTTGTTCTAAAGACTTTTTAAATGATATATTATCATCACCAGAAGAAACTAAATTACTAATTTTTTGAACTATACTATTTTGACTTGATTTACTTAATTTAGCGCCCTCTTGCTCAGTAATTGCAGTATTATAAAAAGTTTCTTCATCTATTCCTGTTTGCTCTATAAAAAATTGTACTCCTTTTGTTTTATCAATTTTAAATTTTTTAGAAATATCTTCTTTATTTGAATTATAAATAATAGCATTTCTCTTTTTAAACTCTCTATATATCTCAAACTTCTCATTATCATCTAAAGTATACTCAATTTTTCCAGAAAATTCTTCTGTTTTCCATGGTTTGAATCTTTCAATATCTGAAATTTCTTTTCCATTTTTAGTTTTACAAGCTCCATATAACATACTTGATATAAATTTTAGCATGCTTGACTTTCCAGATTCATTTTCACCAAAAATAATATTTATACCATCAGATAATTCTATTTCTTTATTGCGTAGTTTACCAAAGCCATTGACTTTTAAATTATTTATTTTCACTATACCTCACCTCTTACATTGCTTCTAATCCTATTTCTATAGCTTTTTCATATTCTTCTTCTGTACATAAACCTTTTTCATACATATCTAAAACTTCTCTAATAAAAATACCTTTCAAATTATTTTGTTTTGCTAGCTCTTCTATATCACAATTAATTTTTGTATTATCTTTAATTTTTAAAACATTCTCTCTTGCAACAATTCTAACAATTTCTCTCGTATTTATATCAAAATTTCTTTTTCCTACTAATATAATTTTATAAATATTTTTATCATCTAATTTTAAATTCAATATTCCTTCTATTAAATCTTCTTTAGAATTAAAATCATCAACATTTAAAGCTAATTCTTCAAACTTTCTTTCATCTAATCTTACAAAATTTATATCTAATTTTTCTTTAGTAATTTCTCCTACTATCATTCCATGTTCACCCAGCTCATCAAAACCTAATGAAATTGGTGATCCTGGATAAAAAATTCTATTAGAATTTTCCAAATTATTTTTATGAATATGTCCCATAGCTATATAATCACAGTTTAGATTTTTTAATTTTGATTCGAGTATTGGATTATATGCAAGACCTTCTTTATCTTTTCCACCATTTAAATCACAATGAGTAATTAATATATTAGGTTTATTTGATGGTTGTATTTTTATATTTTCTAATGGCGATGAATTCATATAAAATTCTGTAAATGCCATACCATAAATATTAACATTATTATCTTCATATTTTTCTACTCTAGAATTTGAAAAAATATATACATTATCTCCAAAATCATATGTATCATAACAAGAACCCTTTATATATGGATCATGATTTCCAGGAGTTATAAATATTTTGGTATTAGGTATTTCATTAAATAACTTTATAATATAATCTATAGTAGATTTTCTAATATACTCATGTTCATATAAATCACCTGCTATAAAAAAATATCCAATATTATTTTCTTTTATATATTCAATTGCTTTTTTTAATGCTTTTCTTTGCTCTAATCGTCTTATTTCTCCTAAATCTTCTTTGGCTTTTAAAGAAGAAAATGGTATATCAAAATGCATATCTGCCATATGTACAAATTTCATAGTTGTTCTCCTTATATAAAATCATAAATTTTTGTCATTAATTTATTAAATTTATTTGATATTTTAGTTGAAACTTTTGAATCTAAAAACTTATTTACAGTATTTTTCTCAATAAATTGCCTTATCAAATCTATTATTGCTCCTACTATAAAAATAACTGCTGTGGTAAAAAGTATATGTAAAATCAAAAAATTACTAGTTGCATAGTTTTGTGTTTTAAATACATCATTCCAAATATATTTAGATAATAGTCCTTCATGAAGAATATAAATTCCTAATGTTGTAGAAGCAAGTGTATTAATTATTACATTGTTTTTAATTTTTATTTTTAAGAAAATACTAAATATAGAAATACTTAATAAAAATTCTAATATGGTGTTAGGAGTCCAAAAATAAGCTATTTCTTTTAAACCAATTTTAGCAAAAAATACATTATATTTTTGTATAACTACTATAGATAATAACATTATACAAAATGTAACTATAGCAATTAATGAACTCTTTTTTATTGAATTTATCAACTTTAATGAATAAATTCTAATATAAGCTCCAACAAAATACATAATGATTGCCCATATAAATCTTGAATAAAACATTATTGATTCTGTTCCATTACGTAATACTCCAAAAATTGTTGGTATTACACACCATATTATTAATGTTATTAATAACAAATTTTGATAAGTTTTTTTATCCATATTTTCTATCAAAATATTTAAAAATGGTGATACAAATAACAGTAATATATATGCTTTAAGAAACCAATACGCATTTATTGGAAAAATCATTGAAATAATTGTTTTTGTGTTTGTTTCATAAATACCTAATTTATACATTATAACAATAGAAATTAAAGAATAAAAATAAGTTTCTAATGTTAATTTAATAATTTTCTTAAATGAAAATTTTCCTTTACACATAAAATAACCTGTTATTAAAAAGAATAAATTTACTCCTAATTCACCAAACATATAAAATGCTTTTATTATAAATTTATTAACAGTAAACTCTTCAAAATTATAAGAGCATTTATATGCATAATGAAAACTAATTATAAATAAAATTGATATTATTCTTAATAATTCTATATTTGATTGTCTTTGTTTTTTCATAAAACCTCCATTTGCTTAAATCTAAAAAAAAAGGATGCCAAAAACTTTTAATGACATCCATTTATTATTAATTTGAATCATCCATTGAACCAAATAATTCATCAAATTTAGCTTCTAACTCTTTCTGTATATCTATCAATTCTGCTTGACGTTTATCTTCAGAATCATTATTTGTTGTTTCAGACATAACTTTTGGTGGTACTGTATCAGTATTTAAATCAGATTTTTCTGTATCATCTGCAAATAAATCATCTAATGATTCTAAAGAATTTGCTACTCCACCAGAAGCAGAATTATTTCCGCTTTCTGAATTTTCTTGATAAGGGTTATATGGATTATATTTTCTCCAAACACCTCTTTCAACATGAACATCATTATGATCTGCTTTATATCTTGTAACTAATTTTCCTTCAGCATATTTAAAATAATAATATTTGTTAGCTTTTATTGGTTTCAAACCTTTTTCATAAATTATACAAAGATCTACATCCATTCTTCTCAATTCGTCTGGTGTCATAAGAGCTCTACCCATAACTTGATCTGATTCACTTTTACCTTGTTTCCAATCAGCTCTATCCTTATTTACAGTTAGATTATCTCTTGTTATTGTTTTTTCTCCAAGCGCTTTAGAAAAATATTCAACTGTTTTTTGAGAGTTAGAACCTAAGAAAAGATGTGTATCACAGTTACCTATAATAGTTTCATAAGCTTCCTTATAAACAGCTTCTAACTGATCTAAATTCTGAAGTATAACACTAAAAGATATTTTTCTACTTCTAGATGTTGATATTTTCTTATCAAAATCTGGAATTTGTCCAATATTTGCAAATTCGTCTAGTATAAAATATGTAGGAATAGGTAACGCCCCACCATTTAAATCTGCAAAATCATATAATTGTTGTATCATTTGTGAAAAGAATATTGTAAGTAAAAAGTCATATGCAGTATGTGTATCTGAAGAAATAACATAAACTGCAGTTTTCTTTTTAGCAATATCAGTAAAATCTATTGTATTTGTTGAAGTTACTTCTGCAATCTCTTTTGAATCAAATTTACCAAGTTTTGATTGTAATGTTCCAAGTACTGAACCAAATGTTTTTTCTGGTAACATTTCTATATTTTTATAATACATTCTAGCTGGATGATCAAATGGTAATTGATTCATTAAATTTGTAAGTAAATTATCTCCACTATTACTATTAGCAGTTCTTACAAGCTCTGAACAACTTGCTAAGCTTTGTTCTTCTAAAGGTCTTGTTGCCTTTAAATAATAAATTAAAGCTTTCATTAACATTTCAGACATGTCATCCCAAAATGGATCCGAACTTTTAGTGCTATTATCTCCTTGTCCTTTTACTATTGTATTTGCAATAATATCAACATCTATTTCATTATTTATATGATGTAAAGGATTATATCCATCACTATTTTGTGGGTGTACTAAATTTAAAACTTTTATATCATAACCTTTTGCTCTAAAATACCCAGAAGTGGCATCATATAATTCACCTTTAGGATCTGTAAAAACATAAGAACCTAGTAATTGTAAAGCATTAGGTATAACATAAGATGCAGATTTACCAGCACCAGAACCTCCGTACTACCAATACATTTACATTTCCACGTTTATCTACTGGCAAATAATTTTTCTCAGCTAAAACTATACCTTTATTTTTGCTTAATACTCTATACTGTTCTCCACCTTCACTCCAATCACTTGAACCATTTTCTATATCTTGATATTCATGTTTTGGCAATGCTTTCATAATTCCAATTAAAACAGCTAATAAACAAATTATAAATACCAATTTTATTGCTCCAAAAAATGTTCCTATATATTCTATTGAAAAACATGTACTAATTTGTTTCCAAGGTGCTATAATACCTTTCCCTAATTGAGTTAAGAATACATTCCACCAAGTTGCATTATAAATATCTTGAGATATTAAGATTCCAGATGCTTTTTCGGCATTAACTTTTGCAACTGCAAAAGGAATTATAAACCAAAAAATTATAACTAGAACTAAAATTCCAAATACTATTAATTTATCTCTTATTTTTCTAATAGCAACTTTTATTTTATCAAAAAAACTCATTTTTCTCACCTTTTTCTCTTAAGTAATAAATACTAAAGAAATAATATTTCTACATTTTTTCTTCTTTTTCTTCTTTTCTCTTTTTAGCATTATTTCTTAAATCTTTTTTTTCTGTAGGTCCTTCTTTTACTTTTAATAATGCTGGATTAGTTAGAATTGTTGAAAATGTTACACGAGGTCTTATTACTATTTTTTCACCATCAAAAATTAAGTTATTTTCATGCATACGATTATTATCAGGTGGCGAAAAGCAAAATCCAGCAATATTAAAACTTCCATATCCAGCTAATTTTAATTTATCTGCAAATTTACGATCACTACTTTCCTTCTTCATCTCTAGTTGCTTTTTTTGACTACTTTCAGTTGAATTTGTAGTTTCATTCATACTAATATTTCTCCTTTCAGAAATCTAATCTTTTATTTCTTTAATTTCAAATGCAAAATATTTTTTATAAGGTTTTAATTTACATTTTCCTTTAACTTCATTTGTTTCTTCATCAAAATATAAAATTGGTTTTATTTCTTCTCCATTTTCTGGATCTATTATTGAAATTGATCTTTGCATATTTGGAGTATATGCAAATTCTTTAAACTCAAATTCTTCTTCATTATATATAGTTTTATATTTTATAGGCATTGGTTTTTTAGATATTCTAATTACATTATAATCTAAAAAGCCCATATTTATTATTACCTTTTGTGTTGAGCAAGACAATATTAAAAGTAGGTTTCCTTCAGGAGCAGGATTCTTCACAAAAAATGTTTTTTTCTTTTTTTCTCCTATTATTTCTTCGGAATATTCTAATCTTTCTACTGTGTATTTAGGCGCATTTTTTACAAATTCTCTCCCTGTTTTGTTTACTTGATAAATTACTGTACTAATATTTATGGGATCTGTTATTATAAAATACTTTCCTTGTAAGTTATCTCCAACCATTTTTAACACTCCTTTTAATTTCTTACAATATAACTTTTTCATTTGTTTTAATACATTTTTTATTATATCTCACAGCATTTTAAAAGTCAATTACTTTATTGTATATTAACTTTCCCTAGGATTAAAAGTAGACATTTTATTTAATTTTTTAAATAATTCTAATTCTTTTTCAGTAGGTTTTTTAGGAATCATTATTTTTGTATCCAATATAAGTTTTCCTCTTCCACCTTTTCCATCTTTATATCCTTTATCTTCTATTTCAATTTTTTCTCCACTTTGAATTCCTGCTGGAACATAAACAGAAACATCTTCATTTATACCATTTATTGTTACTTTTGTACTAAGTGCAGCTTCCCAAGGTGTTAAATATAAATTTGTTCTTAAATCATATCCTTGAAGTTTAAATTTATCATCATCTTTTATTTTTACTCTTATAAATAAATCCCCATTTTTACCACCAGATTTTCCTGGTTTACCTTGACCTACAATTCTAATTTTTTCATTATTTTGTATTCCTGCTGGAATTTGAACTTTAAACTTTTTAAGTTTTCCTTCAAGAGTTCTTACTCCTATAGTTTGTTCATTTCCTCTAAAGGCATCTTCTATAGAAATATTTAATTCTGTTTCAATATTTTCACCTTTACTTGGCACTTTCTTTTTTTCTTTTTTAGAAATTTCTTTTCCATCTATATTACCAAAAAACATATTAAAAAAATCACTTGAAAGAGAATCTTTACTTCTTTTGCTTTCTTCATAAGACGAATTCTTTTTTCCAACATTACGATACCACATTCTATCATATTTTCTTTTTGCAAGAGAATCAGAAAGAACACGATATGCTTCATTTATATCTTTAAATCTTTCTTCATTATTTGTATTTGCAATATTTACATCAGGATGATATTTTTTTGCTTGTTCTCTATAAGCTGTTTTTATTTGTGACATACTTACTTTATTATTTGGTAAATCTAAAATTTTGTAATAATCTTTAAATATCATTTCAACATCCCCCGAACTTTATTAGAATTCTTTTTGATTATATCATTTCAAAAAATATTTGTGAAGTTCTTTTTTAAACTTTATTACTTTTTATTCCTTTAGTTCCTTTTGTTCCACCTTGCATAGCAAGAATATTTTTATCATAAGAAAATGTCAATTTCTCTTTATCTCTATATCTTTTTATAGCAATATCAATTATTTCATCTAACTCGGTTTCAAAGCTTTTTCCACTAGCTTCCCATAAATAATAAGACAATGCACCTGGTATAGTATTAATTTCATTAACATATACTATATCTGTTTTTGTATCTATTAAAAAATCAACTCTTGCTACACCACTACAACCTAAAACTTTAAATACTTCTTTGGTTAAATTTTGAATTTTCTCTGCCTTTTCTTTACTAATATCTGCAGGTATTTTTTTATTTGTAAATTGATTATTTCCGCTTTTAGCTGAACTATTTTTCTCTCCAAATTTAATATTAGCTCCTTTTCCTCCACCTATAGTTCCACCTTTAGATTTTCCGTCACCTATATATTTATCTGCATAACTTAAAATTTCATCAGAAAAAAATGGTTCTTCACAAACTGAAGTTTCACTTTCTGTAGCATTTCCTATTATTGAACAATTAATTTCTTTTAAATTTTCAACTGCTTTTTCAACAATTATTCTATCTGTAAATTCCATTGCAAATTCAATAGCTTCTTCTAGTTCTACTTTATTTTTAGCTTTTCTTATACCTACACTTGAACCTAAATTTCCTGGTTTTACTATAACAGGATATTCTAAAGAGTCTTCTATTTCATTTAATATTTTTTCTTCATCTTTTATGTATTCCATAGAATAAAAAGACACAAAATCAACTACTGGCAACCCTGAATCTCTTAAAACTTTTTTTTGTAAAATTTTATCCATACCTAAACTTGATGCTACTATATCTGGCCCAACAAAAGGGATTCTTAATAATGTTAAAAATCCAGCCATTGTTCCATCTTCACAATTCGTTCCATGTACTATTGGAAATGCAACATCTATTGTATTTATAACTCTTTTTCCTATCCAAGGAGCAGGAGTTCTAACAACTTTTACTCCTTTTCCATCATTTACAACAGAAACTTTATAACATCTTTTTAATAATACATCCATATCCTTAAAAGAATATAAATCTAATAAATCATCTCCTGTATACATTACTCCATTTTTAGCAATATATATAGGTACTACCTCATATTTTTCTGGATTTAAGCTAGAGATAGCTTGTGACATAGTTATAACAGAGATTTCATGTTCTACTGAATCTCCTCCAAAAAACACACCAACTTTTATTTTCATAATAAAATTCCTTCCTACATTATATAAATTTTATTTTACAGATAATTATCTGGTAAATCATTTTCCAATAAAACAACACTATCTTTTGTTATGATTTCATTCATTTTGCTAAGTGCTTCTTGTAAATTTTTTGCAATAAAAATTTTTGATTCTGGATAATCTTTTTCTTTAATTCCATTATATATTGGAACAGCTTGATCTGCACCAACTAGTATAATAAAATCACTACTTTCAGCAGCATTCCTTCCAAGTTCTTGATTTATTTCTACTGATTTATCTCCTAATTCTACTATACCTGGTGTTATTAAAATTCTTTTTCTATGCTCAAAAGATTTTAATACTTCTAATGCCATTTTTGCACCTTTTATATTTGAATTATATGCATCATCTATTATTATGCTTCCATTTGGATTTTGTTTTAATTCTAATCTATGAGTAACAGGTCTTATATATTTTACTCCAAGTTTTATTTCATCTTCCGTAAGTCCTAATTTGTCAGCTATTGCAACTGCTCCTACTATATTTAAAATATTTAAGTTTCCAAGTAATTTTGTTTTTATTTTTATATTTTCTTTATTTGGAATAACCACTTCAAAACTAGAACCTCTTTCATTTATATCAATATTTGTAGCATAATAATCTGCTTGTTCTGATAAACCAAATTTTACCATATTTTTAGTGATTTTAGAATTTCTAATATTTTCATCTTCCCAATTAACAAAAGCAATTCCTTCATCTTCAGGAAGACTATCTATTAATTCTAATTTTGTTTTTTTAACATTATCTAAAGATTTAAAAGTATCTAAATGTTGAGGTCCAATAGCTGTTAATATTCCATAAGTTGGATTTACTATATCTGTTATTTCTTTTATATCACCAATATATTTTGCACCCATTTCACATATAAATAATTGATGCATAGAATTAAGTTTTTCGTTTATTGTTCTTACAACACCCATTGTAGTATTATAGCTTTCTGGTGTCATTAAAGTATTATATTTCTGAGAAAGTATAGTATTTACAATATACTTTGTACTTGTTTTTCCATAACTTCCAGTGATTCCAATTACTTTAAGTTCTGGTACTTCTTTAAGTTTAGCTTTAG
Source organism: uncultured Clostridia bacterium (assembly GCA_947596225.1). Lineage (GTDB taxonomy): Bacteria > Bacillota > Clostridia > TANB77 > CAG-508 > Scatovivens. The sequence goes on from CANQEX010000003.1 coordinate 14,671, forward strand.
CTTTTTTACAAAATCCCCTTCTTATACTTTTTTCAATAGGCTTATTTATTAAACTAACAATATAAACAAAAACATAAGCAAACATTGTGCATATATTTGCAATAATTAATACTACTTTATAATTAGTCAAATTTGCAAACATAAACAATATTGCAAATAATATTAAATATGTAGTATATACTCTTCTTATTCTAGCTGTTACAACAAAAGCCTTCTTTTCTTGTGGTTTTTTGAAACTAATTATTAAATATAATAAAACTAAAATTTCAAGTATTAACCAAGAAAAATTTGATATTTCTATAAAGTTTGACATTATTAATAATAAAGTAGGAACTAGTAAAAGTAATATTGTTTTTAAATTTACAACTTTATTTATATATCTTTTCATCCATACAATATATCTATCAACATAATAATTTTCTAACTGTAATATATGTAAGCCATGTCTAGCAATTTTATAGAAATATACTAAAATTAGAATTAAAATAAAATTTACTAAAATAATTTCCATTAGTAATTCCCCTTTATATATCATTTTTAAAAAATTCATTTAATACGCTATTTACGTTATTTAAGTTTTCAAGATAAGAAAAATGCGAACTACCAGCGTATTCAATTAAACCACAGTCTGGTATTAATTTTTCCATTTTTCTTCCATCACTAATTGGAGTAGCTGTATCTAAACTTCCCCAAAATAGCAATGTTGGAACACTAATCTTTGGTAAAAGATGACTTAAATCTTCATTTAATATATTTTTCATAGTTTCTTTTAATACATTCGCAGATTGTTTGTAATCACTTGAACCTACATTATTTCGTAACTTTTCTTTAAACGCTTTAACTGTTTTAGTATCTGGTAATAAATTTAAAATAAATTTTCCACATTTATAAAAACCTATTTTTAAATAATACTTTATACTTCTTTTCGGTTTTAATCCTGCACTATCAATTAAAACAACTTTTTTTGCTGAAACTATACCTCTTCCTACTGCATTAATAATCATTCTTCCTCCATTAGAATGACCAATTAATATAGGATTTTCAATATTTAGCTTATCAATAAATTCTTTTAGAAAGTTTCCAAAATCATCAGTTTTTAGAGGGTGTTCTGGTAAATCACTTTTTCCAAAACCTACAACATCCACTAAATAAACTTTAAAATTTCTACATAAATTGTTTGCAAGAGGTCTCATTGTTTCTAAGTTTGCAAGCCAACCATGAAGTAAAATTATAGGCTTTCCTTCACCTAAAACTTCATAATTTATGTTCCAATCATTAATTCTAATTTGCAAGTTTTTTATTTCCTCCTATATGTAATCCACAAAACCGTAACATTTTGTGGAAATTTTCTTACTATAATTTATTCAAATTAACAGTTTTTGTTACTTGCTATTATATTATAACAATATTGTTACATTTTCAATATTTTTATAAGAATTATTTATATTTTAAACTGTTAATGTACCACCTGGCGTATCTAAAATAACCAATATATCTTCTTCTTTTCCTGTTTCAACATTTATATATACTAGAAATTCTTTATCTTGAACTTTTCCTTTAAATTCATAACAAAAAATTTCTGTTTTCCATTCAGTTGGTATTATAGCTAATTTTTCTGAATTAATTTGTAATTTACTATTTAAACTTGCTCTTGCTTCATCAATAGAAACTTTAGGATTTTTATATTGTCTATTTGTATGTGAATTCAAATATCCTGATGTTTCAATTCCTAAAATTTCACCATTATCCAATGCAATTCTTACTTTTATTAAATCTGGATAAACTATTACTCCATTATCATTATAAGCATAATTTACTGTTACAACATTTGCTTGTTTTATAAAATATGTTTCCTGCATATTAGAAAAGCCTCTATCTGATAAATATTTTTTACCTATCTCATTTGCCTCTTCTTGACTCATTTTTTCTTCTTTTACTTCTCTATCTAAAGAAGTTTCAACAACATGTCCACCTTTTTTTGAAATCATAATACTATATTTTTCTTGTTTATCTTTTAATTTAACAGAAAAATCATATGATGGAATATTTGCATTTTCAATAAATCCATTACTATCTATATTTTCTATATTATCATTACCAAAAAAATCTCTTACCTTATTTTTTGCTTGTTCTTCATCAATATCATTCCCTGTTAAACCTAATTTTTCTGTTTTATTAACATGATCTGAATAAGCACCATCATAAATTAATCCTTCATAATCATTTAAATTTCCATCAATATTAGAAAATATATTTACATTATCAACTGATTGAGCAAATTGAGTGTTTCCATTTGTATTCAAACTTTCCCAATTTATTTCTCCACTGTATAATTCATCTGATAGTTGATTTAATGTGTTTTCTAAGCTCACACTATAATTATATATTGATTCCAAATTTTGAAAATCCTCATCTGTTAATTGCTCACCATTTATATTTTTTGTTGATAAGGAATAAGCATAATCACTAACTTGATTTAAAAATTTAGCCGTTTGTGATAATCCATCATCTTGTAGCGGAATTCTTGATAAATAAACCATTGCTAAATTTGAATCTCTCCAAACTTGTGTTAAGGTCTGAGCTGCATGTTCTGAGCTTTTTGATATCATAGATTTTGCTAAATAATTTTCTACACTATTTACATAATTTACTAAATTACTAAGTGCTTCTGTGTAATTATTATTATTCAAATTGTTATATTTTTCTCTTAAACTAAAAGCATAATATCCTGTTATAGCAGTAAGAACTAATAAAACTACTATACACGCAATTAAAAAATTCTTGTTATTCATTTCTTCTCCTTTTCCATTTTTTTCTTATTATTTCCTTAATTTTGATATTTATTCTCTATAACAGGTTGTATTTATTGTTATTTTTTTATTTAAGTGATATAATTTTAAAAACAGATTTCGAAAGGAAAAAATCATGAAAAAAATATTAATATTTTATGGTTCTTATGGTGGAGGTCATCTTTCAGCAGCCAAAACAATATCTTCTTATTTTGAAGAAAACTACAAAGAAGATATTCAAGTAGAAATTGTAGACTGTATAGAATACATAAACAAATACATAAATAAAGTATCTACAGAAGCCTATAAAGAACTTGCAAAAAAAGCACCTTGGGTTTGGAAACATGTATATAAAAATTCTCAAAATGGTCCTCTTTCTCAAATAAGTACTACTACAAATAAATTAATGTCTCATAAATTAAACTTACTTTTACAAGAGTTTAAACCAGATTTAATTATTTCAACACATCCTTTTGCTACTCAAATGTGTGCTATTCTTAAAAAAAGAAATAAAATAGACTGTAAATTAGCCACAATACTTACAGATTATCATATTCATGCACAATGGTTGGTTTCTTATGAATATGTAGATTATTTCTTTGTTGCAAATGAACAAATGAAAAAAGATATGATTGCAGAAGGAGTATTTGATCAAAAAATTTTTGTAACAGGAATTCCAGTTTCTGAAAGATTTTTAGCTAATTTTAATAGAGAAAAAATATGTGAAGAATTTGAACTTTCTCCTAATAAAAAAACTATTTTATTTTTTGCTGGTGGTGAATTTGGTTTAGGTAGAAATAATACTTTTATGGTTTTAAAAGTGTTAATTAGATTATTTAAAGATTTACAAGTTGTAGCAATTTCTGGAAAAAACAAAAAAATGTATACACAATTTAATGAGCTAGTTCAAAATACAAATTCTGAAGACCGTATAAAAATTTTAGAATATACAGACAAGGTCCCAGAACTAATGCATATTTCAGAATGTGTTATAACTAAAGCAGGTGGTCTTACAATAACTGAATGTTTAGCTTCAAATCTTCCTATAATTATAATAAATCCTATACCTGGTCAAGAAGAAGAAAATGCTGAATTTCTAGTAAATAATGATGTTGCTTATTGGATAAAAAAAGGAGATAGTATTGCAAGAATTTTAAAAAATCTTACAAAAAATCCTGAAACTCTTACACTTATGAAAGAAAATTCAAAAGTATTATCTAAACCAAATGCAACTGAAGATATATGTAAAATACTTGTTAATGAATTTGAAGAATTAAATAATATTCCTAATAAAATAATTGTTAGTTCTCTTATAAAATGTAATAACAAATATTTATTTATAAAACAAAATAAAATAGGAGGTGCTTATCCTAATACTTTACATTTAGTAGGTGGCGGATTAGAAATTAATGAAACTCCTGAAGAAGCAATAAAAAGAGAAATTATGGAAGAAGTAAATATAAAAGTTGAAAGTGTAACTCCTTTTGACTTTGATAGCGATATTATAATGTATAAAGGCAAAAAAACACAAATGATATTTCTAAGATATGTTACTGAAGTTAAAAACTTTGATGCTAAACCATCTTCTGATGCTAAAGAAATATTATGGCTTTCAAAAGAAGAATTGTTAAATTATAATCATAATGAACCATCATTAAGATTTTTGAAAAAATTAGATTTAATATAATTTACATAAATTTGACAAAGCTGTTTTTTTTATGTATACTATTATTAGCACTATCAAACTTTAAATTAGAAAGGGGTTAAAATATGAACTACTATGTATTGCCTGTAACAGCTGAAAATATTATCAAAGAACCAGAAGATGGTGGTTGTATGCACTTCATAGCAAAAGGGTTATTTTCTCGTATTCTTCGGATAAGACCTAGAGCTGTGAAATTTGTTGATAATAGCAAATTACCTACCTTTGCTGTTATATCAAAAAACGGCGGTTATATAAATTGTTTGTTTGTTTTTGCATACACTCATGGAAATCCAGCAATTTGTAGGGCTGATGGTTCATTGATTGTAAAAGACCATTGGACCAACATTAGTAAGTTAATCAGGGAAAACAGAAAAATTATTGAACAACTTTCTCCTGATAACTATGTTAAGTTTTAATCCAGAAAGCCGATTGGAATACTTCCAATCGGCTTTCATACTTTTTTATTTTCTTTTTATTATTTTACTTACTATAACTGTCATATCATCTCTTACTGCACCATAATTATTATCTATTGCTTCTGCAATAATTAAATCTGCTATTTTTTGAACATTATTTGTACTAATATTTCTAAGAAAATCTTCTATCCAATCTTTTTGTGAATCTTCTTTAGAATCTAATATTCCATCTGAACACATTACAATAATATCTGCATCTTGAATATCTATAGTTTCACTTTGTAATTCAACATTATTTACAATTCCAACTGGCAAATTTTCTGATTTTACTTTTTTTATACTCTTTTTATTTTTTATATAAGTATTACAAGCACCATTTTTTAATATTTCCATTTTTCCAGAATATAAGTCTAATATTGTTGCATCTAAACTTGAATATCTATCTGATGTTCCTAGTAAATTAATTCTAGAATTAATCATTGCTATTGATTGTTCTTTATCAAACCCTGCTGATAACATTTGTTTAATTAATCTTAGAGTAATTTTACTACATTCTCTAGCTTTTGCACCACTTCCCATTCCATCTGCTATTGCTAACAAATATTTTCCATCAGCTAATTTTATTTGCAAACTACAATCTCCAGAAACTTCACTATTATCTTTAGTTACTTTAGAACTTCCAACTTGTAATACAAATTTATCTTCACTTGAATATACTTGATAATATTCCTCATTTTCTTCATCAATTCTATCTCTTTGAAGAACTAACTTTGTTCCAATACTTTTAGATATTATATCAGCTATATTTGTAATAATTTCTTTTTCTCTTATTCTTGAATCATTATAATTAAGTTTTAACTCAACTATATATTTATTATTTTTTAATTGCTTTATAGAACAATTTTCAATATTGAAATTTTTGCTTTTTAATAAAAGTTGTATTTCCTGTTCTTTTTTTTCAAATTTGCTTATTTTTTTCTCTTTAATTTCCTCTACACATTTATCTATTACTTTTGTTACAGTTTTTAAACTTTCATTTATTGCCTGCATACTATTTTTTCGTTCTTGCTGTTTTGCTTTATTTATTTGAAAAATTTTTAAAGTTCTATTTGCAATTTTTACAACTTCCTGTAAATCATTTCTTATATTATCATCCTTCATAATAACGTAATTATTATGTTGTTTTAAAATTTCTATTAAATCTTTATCTAAAATAATATCATTTTCTTTTAATACCATACAAATATCTCTTGCAATATTATTTTCTTCATATGATATTTCATCATAAAAAATATTTTGTTTTATATCTTCTATATTATCTAAAAATTCTTGAATTAAATTTTCTCTATCTAATAATTCATCTTTATCAACTGATTTAGATAATTCATTAAACATATCTGAAATTGTTTTTAATTTTTCAGATACAACTTCATTTGTACCATTTAATCTTTTATCACCAAAATCATCTATTAATTTATTTTTTCCTAATAAATCTTCAACTTCAAGATTTACTCTGCCTGGCACTAATAATAAACCTATTGAAGCAATAAATATTTCTCTAAAATAAATTACCATAGTAGAAGCTCCTCTTACCCAATATGTAAGAATTGCATTACCTAATAGAAAACCAATTATAACTCCAATTTTTCCAAACTTATTTAACGCACCAGATAATGCTCCTGAAATTGCAAACATTGTGATTTGAACAAAGCTTGTACCATCTACAAAACTAGTAGCAAGTCCAACTGAAATTCCAGTAACAGCTCCAACAAGAATTCCATTTTTCCATCCTAAAATCATTATCATAAAAATAATTATTATATTACTTAAATTTAAAGAAAAAATATTTATATTATTAAAAGCTGTACTAGCAAGAGAAATAATAATAACACCTGCAATTAATTCCTCAACAGTAAATGCTTTTTTTATATTGAATTCTTTAATAAAATTTAAACCATTTACAAAAATTTTATAAAAAACATATAAAATTGAAGAACTTATAATTCCCATAAATACATCATATATTAAAAATACACCAACAAAACTTTTTATTATAGAAACTATAAAAGATGCAAAAAATAATTTTCCACCTGTTTTTATTATTTCATTTCTCTCTTCTACTGCAACTTTCGCTCTAAATAAAAGCACTAGAACAAAATATATAATTGATGTAAATACAAAATTTTGTAGACTAGCAAGTCCATTTCCAACGCAAGTTCCTATAAGAGCCATTATAAAAACACCTATAATTGGAACTGTTTCTCCAACACAACCAGCAACCATAGCTAGTCCAAAAGGAGCTATATTTTCTTTTATAGACAAAGTAGATACTAAAAAAGTTAAGATATATATAATTACATTTTGATATTTAAAAATTTCTTTTAATCTATAAATAACATTACTAGAACTTTCTTCTCTAACTTCTTCATTATGATTTTCCATATCTGCAACATTTTGAAACATCCTTAACCACCTCTCACCTTTTATATATTAATATTAAATCATAATATTTTAAAATTTTTTGTCATATTAAACTAAAATATATAAAAAGTTATTTACAATTTGTGATAATTTTTATTTATTTTATTACATTTAATTCAAAAAGACAAGTATTTCTACCAAAAAGACTAAAAAAAGAAAAGCTTCTTAATTCGAAGCTTTTCTTTTTATATTATAAAACTTTTTTCTTAATAATTATAATTCCTGCTACAATTACTGTAAGAGCTATTGCTACAACTATTAATACTTGCATTATTATTACATTTCCTGATTCTAAACCAGTTGGTGGTGTAAATGTTACAATCTCTGTTGCACTTGAATCTCTTTCTTTAAGTGCAGTTATAAATTCACCATCTTTTGGTTTAGCATTACCAGGAATAGAAATTGTATCTCTTCTACCTACTGAGTTTTCATATTTTACAATTTCAGCTAAGTTATCATATGTTAAATTATTTGCATCTTCTTGTGCAGATACTGTTTTTGTTACAGTTAATGTTATATCTGCCTTACTATTAGCTGCATCAACTGAATAAGGAACTAAAGGTTTTTCAAAATCTTCATTCTGTTCTGAATCTACACTTAATGCTAAATTATTTCTTTGTGTAGTTTTATAAGTATAATTATTTGCATCTAATATTTTATATTGTGGAATAGCTGTAATATCTAATAATCTTTGTGATTTATATCCATTTCCAGCAAGCTCTGTTACATTTGTATTTCTCCATGTATGATTATCTTCATTATTATACTCTGCAGAGAATACACCATTATTATCTATATATTCAACAAGTTGACGAACTTTTGTAGTAACAGGTACATCTTCAGTTGAATCTCCTGTATAATATGAATTTCCTAAATAAGTACCATATACATAATTTTCTGTTTGCATTTCTTCTTTAGATTGTTTAGCTAAACCTAGTATTTGTTGTTTTACAGTTCCACTACTATCTGCTTTAATTTCATCCAATTTTACACTTGTATAATCTTTTTCACTTACATTTAATGCTGTAAGTTTATAATTGATTTCAATTGTTGTTCCTTGAAGAATTGTATCATCAACATTTATAAATCTAAAGTTTTTAGTACCATCATTTTCATTCTCAGTTTTATTTAATGCTTGCATTACATCTGTTCCTATTGAAGAACTATTTAATTCAACCTTTGCTACTAAATATCTATTAGATCCTAATTTATCAATTACTACACAGTCTGATGGTTCTCCTAATGGTGAAAATTTTTCATCATAAGTAATATCATATTTTGCATCAAATATTACATTTCCATCATTTGTAGTTAATTTAATTGAACTAATTTCTTTATCTAATACAATTTTGTTTTCAGGTCTTTCAATTAACCCACAATTTTCTTCATAAGATATTTTATCATCAGTTACATTTTTATCGAAAACAATTTTGTCAGTATCAGCAAACATATAGTAATCTTCATATAATTGTGAACGGAAATCATCTTTATTATTTGCTGTATGTAATACATTTGCATTACTATTTGTAATAGTTTGTGAATTTGCAATTACCTCTAATCTTCTTGCTTCATTATCTCTAGCATCTGAATCAAGTTTATTTGGATCAGCTTGATAAATTGTTGTTTTATAATCTTGACCATTATATACTGCTGGTGTTTTTCCTACTTCATCTTTGTCATAATTTGCTGTTAGAATATTTTCATCATTACTATAATTGTTTCCATCAACATTTAAAGCCTTAGGAGCAGTTGTAATATTCAAATTATCATTTAAATCAGTTTTATCATTTCCATATACAAATCTTACTACATAATTTCCTAAAGGAACTCCTTGGAATTTATAAGATCCTATATTTCCATCACTTGGATTGCTAATTGTTTCTATTGTACTATCAAAACCAGTTACATCTTTTATTGATTCTCCACCTAAACAATTTAATGATTCGTTTGTTGGCCATAAGAAATCATATTCTTTGTCATCTATTTTTATTTTTTCAACAAGTTGAGTTGTTAAACCACCTATAAAAGCTTCATCATCATCTTTTACACCATTTCCTATAGCTGTATCATCATTTGCTTTATCTTCCCATACTTTACCTACAACTTCTCTTCCTTGATCTTTAAGATTTATTACTAATACTGGTGCTGAATCTGTATCATCTTCATACCATGATTTTTGGTTATAATCACTAATATTAAAGTTTGCTGGAGCTGAGTCTTTATCAACTTTACCAGCTACAGATCCATCTTGGTTGTAAGTTGAATAACTAGCAATTTCTGCAACATTTGATTTTTGTCCTTTAATTAATGTATCTCTAATACCATCTATTGTTGCTTTTTGTACTTTAAATGTTATCATTATTTCAGCTTTTTCTCCACTAGCTAAACTAACATTTAAGTTATCAATTACTAATTTATTGTAGCGAACTCCATCAGAACTTAATATATTTTTCTCTGTTACTTTACCACTAATAGCATTACCATTTAATTCTATTTTTGTTGGTTCGCTAAAAGAACTATCAAAGTAATCATTTATAGATCTTATTGTTTCTTTATATGAAGTTGACTCATTATAAAGTACAACTTTATAATTTAACTCTACTTCCATTTCATTAGTTATACCAGTTTCTGCTAATTTTTCATATAGGTTTGGACCTAAGTTTGATAAATACATCTCAGCTCTATAGTAATAATCTGTACTATATAAATCTAATGGATATGTACCTATAGTTTCAGCATTTCTTGATATTTCAAAAGTATATGCATCTCCGTTTTGGTCTGCTAATTTATCTTTCAATGTTCCAAACTTACGATTAAATTCTTGATTTGTTTCTGTTCCCTTTACAGATACTTTAGCTGAATATAAATCTTTTGCAAGACCAACATCTGCATCAGGTCTTCTAACTAAACCTAAATTAATATGCAAACAATAATCATATATTGCTTCATAAACATAGGCATGTTCTTGACCTAACTCTGTAATTTCTGTATCTTCAGATTTAAGAGCATATCTATCAGCATTATTATCAAATGGGAATGTTAATCCACCTATAGAAGTTCTAGCTTCTGTTTTAAATAAATCTTTTGCTGTACCATCACTATTTGTTGTTATTAATTTAGAAATTGCTTTTGCATTCTCACCACTAATTGAAGTATCATATTTATATGTTAAAATATCTGAATTATTTTGTGATGTAATTCCTGGAATAACTGTACCTGTTGTAATTCCATTTCCATTTATTACTGATTTTCCAGCAATAGTTTGTATTCTATTATTTACTTCATCTCTATTAGCATCTAATGCCATAGAATTATTTGCAAATTTATTTTTACCTGACTTATCTGCTTTAATATATGTTGAAGCATCTCCATTTGATGTTTTTAAGAATTTTGTTGGTTCATATGTTTGACCATCATAAACAAATACAACATCAAATGAGCCTCTATAACCTTCATCTACTATTGGAAGTTTTAATCTTGGTGCTTGCCATAATCCATCATCACCTGTAATTATTGGAAAAGACATTTCTGTATCCATAATATCTTTATAAGCTGTTGCCAATGATCTTTCTATTTCTTTTCCATTTTTATCTGTAACAACTTTATAAATATATACTTCAACACCTGGTATAGCATTTTCAGATGAATCTATAACTCCATTTGCTACTGAATCTTTTGTGTTTTTTCCATCTTCTAATGCTTTATCTTCCCAAACTTGACCTGCAAGTTTCATTGTTACATCAACTTCTGTATATGTAGGAAGTTCATTAGTTACTACTATTTCTAAGCTATTATCTGAACTTATTGGAGCACCATTATTAGAAATACCAATATTTTGCCATCCTTTTGGTAAATTTATTTCTTCTACTGTTACAGTTGGTGCTGAGTCTCCCCACCATTTAATTTCTGGTGAAATATATTCCTGACCACCTTTTAAATTTAATGTATATTCCAAATAATTAGTTTTATTTCCATTTATTTCAAATAAATCACCTTTAATTTTTACTTTTATATCAAAATTTACTCCTGCTGAATCTATCTCTTTTTCTTTTAAAACAACTTTTGAAATTTTAAATTTACCTATATTTGGTTTATCTACATTATATTTATTTATTGCTACTATATTTATACTTGCATCCTTTTCTAATGTTCCACTTACACTTGGATCTGCTTTATTATTTGATTGATGTCCTTTATCATCAGTAATTGACACAAATTCTGAACCTTTTGGTAACTTAGAAACAATTTCTCTAACTGTGTATGTTAAAGGTGGATCTCCTGCATTCCAAGGATACTCTTCACTGTAGTAAGTTTCTCCTGCTTTAAGTTGAACTTCGTATGGAGCCCTATTACCAACAGTTACTTCAAAGTAAAATATATCATCTACAGGTGCATTTCCACTTTCTATATTTTTGGTTATAGTAAGTTTTCCATGTTCTTTTTTAGCCTTATTAACTACTGTAACTACAACGTTACCCTTTTCCTTTTTTATACAATCATCACAAGATAATGTACCAGATTTTCCACTTATACTGTATTGTTCAGCAATATCGCTTTCTTTTTCTTCAACTGTATATTCTGGCCCTTGATTTGGATCACCATACCAATAAATTTCTTTTCTAAAACTTTCTCCACCTTTTACTGTTACCTGTAAAGTATATTCTTCATTTTGATGGTATATTTCTTCTCCAGAAAATCCAAAACTACCTTTTAATTTTACTTCAAAATTAAATTCTTTACCATCTAAAGATGAATCTATATCTTCTTTTTTTATTTCTAAAACTGCTTTATGTTGAGTTGCTTTATTAACAAATTTATTGTCTATAAAAATTTCTTCAGCACATTCTGTTAAAGTTCCTTCAATTTTATTATTAGTAAACGTTGTATTTTCACTACTTGCACTTACAAATTCTGTGCCTGGTGGCATACTAGCTAAATCTTCTTCTATTGTATATTTTGGAGCCTCTTCATCTTCTCTCCATGTATAGTCATCAGATTGGTATATCCACTCCCATCTATCATCTGCATCATTATGCTTTGCTTGAAGTGTTTTAGAAAACTCAGGATTATTTCCTACTTTAATTTTAAAAGTAAATTCTAATTTTCTAATATAATCATCTGTAAGTAGATTATCATTTTCTAATGTTTTTATTATTCTTAAACGACCAACTTTACTTTCTGGTTCATTAATATGATTCCATACTGTTACTACTATAGGCTGATTATCAACACCTTCACTTATTTCTCCATCTCCATGCTCTATAGTTGGTATAATCTCTCCTTCACCAGCAACATATTCTTCAACTTTATAACTTGGTGCATCATCTCCATACCATTCAAACTCATCTGAAGTCCAAGTACCTGTTACTTCTGAAACTTCTGAATTTTCTGTTGGTTTTCCAACTTTAATTTCAAGAAGATTACTATTATCATCTTCTATACCTTCTTCTAATAGTATTACTTCTCCATCTTTTCCAATTCGTACTTTTTGATTTTTATATTGTTTATCTTTATACTTAAATGTTCCTTCTATAGTTACATAAAATCTAAATGTTCTCTCATACAATGTTTCCTGATCAACATGTTTAACAATTTCTAGTTTTCCTTTTTTCGTTGTACATTGGTTTGTAAATGGTGCATCTATAACAACTTCATCTTCTCCTTTATTTCCTAATGTTTTGTACTCATTTTCTGTTACTGCTCCACTCACATATTCAATATCTTCTGGAACATCTATTTCTTTTATAGTATATTCTGGATTATTACCATAAGCCCAACTATATTCACCTGATTCTCCTTCCCATACATAATCACTGTTTTCATTTTTACCACTTACTTGGTCTAATACTATTGTTTCAGGAGCATAACCTTCTACTTTAAGTTCAAATGTAAATTTCAAACTATTAATATAATCTTCAGAAAGTTCAGATGAATTTTTTAAAGTTTTAATAATATGTACAGAACCTTTTTCAATTTCCTGTTCGTTTACAGCAGTTACTACTACTGTTTCGCCTTTTATTAAACTTCCAGTTTCTGGATTTATTGATACTTTTTGAGAACCTTCTGGCATTGAAATTTCCTCTACAGAATATGTTGGTGCCTCTCCATACCATTGTACATTATTAGAAAGCCAAGGAATGCAATTTCCACTTTCATCAAGTTTAACAGTAGCATCTGAAATTTCTAGTGATTGATTTTTATATGTTATTCCATTATATATATAATAATCTCCATTAATAATAACTTTAAAAGTAAACTGTGTATTTTTTCCAATAAAATACTTATCTACTGGTAATTGAATATCTTTTATTTCTTTATTTATTTGAATTTTTCCTTCTTCAGGTCCCATTTTATTTGTTGCTATAACTGAAACTGCTTTTATTTCATCTAAGTTTCCTTTACGATTTTCTATACTTACTTCTGAAAAACCTTCTTCTGCAATTTCTGTTACTTCATAAGATGGTTTGTTATCTCCAATCCAGTAATAAACTTTAGATTCAGCAGAAGATCCTGCTTTTACTCTTATAACATCAGTTCCACTATTAGCTGCTCCATTAACATTTACTCTAAATTGGAAGAATTTATTATCAAGTTTAATTTCATTACCTAATATATCAATAACTTTTTTGCTTATTACTAATTTTCCTTTATGAACATCAACTGGATCTCTATCTAATTCTGCATACTCATACCATCTAGCTGCATGTTTTATTTTTGCTAAAGCCTGACTAATTTTGGTTTCTCCAGTACCTTCCAAATAGAATATTTTTTTACCTGTTTTTTGCAATTCGCCATGTTCATCTGGTATTATTTCATCTTCACTTCTTTCAGTCCACGTTTCTTCATTATATGTACCTTGTAATGGAATGTATTCTCCAGCTGCATTCATATATTCATAATAAGTTTTTATGTTAGTTATTTTTGTAATATTTTGAATTATATTTTTATTTGTAATTTTAATATAAAATTTATCTTTAGGCATTGGCATACCTTTACAGTTAGTTGTTGTTTTTTCAGTTACAAGTTGCCAATCTATACTATCTAGTTTCTTATCTTTTCCATTTACATTTGCATATACTTCCATTCCAGTCATACCAGCAAAAAACAAACTTTCACCATTTCTATCTGTAGCTTCTTCATTATCATAATCTATTGCAAATGGTCCTACTGTTAAAGTTTGTGTATTTTCATCAAATTGAGCTGTAGGTTGCATATCTTTACCTTCACTATCTTTTTCTACCCATTTAGGATTATATTTAATTTTAAATGCATTACCTATATTAATCTTTTCTCCATTTTCATCATAAATCTCTGTTTTACTAGATCTTTTTTTGCCATTACATATTCTATTTATATAACTTTCAAATGCTTTTGCTTCTGTGGCAAGTGCATTTTCTGCAACACTATGACCACCTGCCGCAGTATTCCACCATGCTTCCTGAATATAACTATTAGTACCACCTGTATAACTAGGAAAAATTTGATCAGCCACTTCATTTTCATTGATTTTTTTAACAACAGGTGTTCCAGTTACATGAATTGTTGTGCCTTTTGGAACAGAATTATTTCCATTATCTTGATTTACTGTAAAACTTGGGAAAGACTGTCTTTTTCCATCCATAGTAAAGCTAAATGATCCGTTATATTCATTGTTAGTTTTTACATAAAATGCTTTATGATTTTCAATTTTTTTAGTAACTTCTATTTTCTTATTATCTATTTCTGCAACATATTTAGGATTAGTTATAAATACTGTTTTACTTCCTACTTTACAAGTATATGCATCACTATTTATCTGAATTTGATTTCCATTTTCATCTGTTTCAATATCATAATAATCACGAACTATTCCGTCTTCCATTACTGCTTCAGATAAAATATATGCTTCCATTGCATTAGCACTTTTAGAATCTCCAGCACTATACCTTGCTAAACCTCTATATCTAAAATTAGGAGCTCCAAAACTTTCATCTTGAGGTCCTTCTATTGCATATTCTCCATAACCTAAATCATCTTCTGGATTTCTTCCACCTTCACTAGCACCTGGTAATGGTGAACCATGTGCACAACATAAGATTTCGTATAATCCACGTAAGTCTTCTACAGTAATTACACCTGGTAAATTTACTGCATTTTGTGCAACAGATTCTATTATTAATCTTGCTCTTAAATTTGTTTTTACTAAAGATAATTGATCTTTAAATTCATCATTATTGTATTCATTTCTATATTTACCACTAATTGTACCACCTTCATTAGTAGTTTGGGCATTTGATATATAAACAAGTCTAGTGCTTAATATTAATAATATTATTAAAAACAATATTGAAAATTTCTTTATTAATTTATTCATATTAAACACCTCCTTTTTTCTTTGATAACACAATTTTGTTATACGTTATGAATACTGCAATACCTATTAATAAAATTGTTGTTATTATTATTGAAATATTTATAAATATCTCTCCAGTTTTTATTAAAATTGATACATCTGCAGATCCTAAATCGTTTTCTCCTTGTGCTTTATTAGCTGGAGTAGAGTTATTATCAGAAACTCCATAAACGTTATAGTCTTCATAAATTTCTGCTACATTATTTATAACTCCTGTATTTTCCTCTGTCATTTGTCTAGTTAATACTAATTTTATTGTAGTAGATTCTCCTGGTGCTAGTTCTTTATCAGCTAATACTGTTGTATATAAGTTTCCATCTGAACCTGTATACCAACTTGAATTAGCTTCTAATGAAGAGTTAAAAGTCATTCCTTCTGGCATATAGTCTACTATTTTCTTTACAAATCCAGTAATATCTCCAACATTTGACACTTTAAATGTATATTCAATATATACAGTTGAACCTGATATATATTTAGCAGCTATTTCTGTTTTTGCAAAAGTTGTATTTTCATACTTATCTGTTGTTGTTCCTTTAGAAGTTTGTGTAGTTATTTTAGAAATTGTTTTTTCTAGTTTTAAATCAAAAGTATCTGCTAAAATTAACCCTATATCTATTCCTGATACACTTCCATTTTCAACTTTTATAACATCTGTAATAGCTCCATTTCTTACTTTGCCTTCTTGCTCTAACTTAGTAGTTAAAGCATCACTATTTACATTTGGATCAACTCCATCTTTTTGATATGTTGTTACAGAATATTTTACTGTATCATAATCAAATATAACTAGATAATTTCCATTTTGTACACCTGAAAATGTATAGCTACCTGTTGAATCTGTAGTAACTGCTTTTTGTATAATACCTGTTTGGCTATCTACTAATTTAACTGCTATTCCTGGTAATAATTCTTCACCATCTTCTCTCATACCATTTGAATTTTTATCAAGCCATGCTACACCAGCAATTTTATATGTTTTTGTAATATTGGCTTTTACAGAAGTATCACTACCGTCCCCTTCATTATCTAAATTTGAAGATAATGCTGGTGAAGGTTCAACTATATGAGTTATCTCATTTGATCTTATTGCTGCTATATTTTCTGAAGATAGTTCAGCATAATTTGTAATAGATTTTTCTTTAACTCCTTTTAAAAGATTTGCTACCCCATCTATACTAACTACTAATTCACTACCTGGCATCAAATCAGCTGTTATAACAGCTTCATTAGTTGCAGTTCTTGTACTATGTTGCTCACCATCAACTAAACACTTAATATTTTGAACAATTACACCGTCTGGAACTATATCTGTTAATACAAGATTTTTAGCTATAGCTTTTCCTTCATTTTTAACTGTAAATTTATAGTTAATTTTATCTCCTTCTTGAATATAAGTATTTTTTGTATCTGTTGTTTGATTTATTACTAATACTGGTTTAGCAATTTCAGTTGTCATTGTATTTGATTCATAAGTATCTGTTCCATCTGCTTTGGCTTTTATTACAGTATTAGCTCTTGAACTTGTTACATTATTTTGTAACTGATTTGCTTTAACAGTTACTCCTAACATAACCTGTTCATGTTGATTTAATTTATCTACATTCCAAGTAATAGTTCTAGTAGTTTCATCAAAATTTGCTTGTGACACATCTTCAAAACGTGTTTTATCATCTGATAATTTCATTATTGAAGCTTTTACAAAAGAAAATTCTGTTGGTAATTCTTCTGTAATTACTATATTATTTAATTCTTTATTAGCAATATTTTGAACATATATTAAGAAAGATACTTCTTTTTCTGGTGTGTATACTTCAGTTTGTACCATCGAATTATTTTGCATACTATATTGTGAAATTTTTAAATCTGCTTTTACTACTTTTACTTTACTTGTATTTGATGTCATAACTGTATTTAAATCTTTTGCAGTAACATTTGAAGCCATTTCTATATTAATAGTATCAATATTCATCATTGAAATCATATTAGTTTGTAAATGTAAATCTACTACAATTTCTTCATTTTTTTCTAATTCTAAAAGATTTATGTTTAAAATATTATCATCAATACTACTTGTTACATCTTCTCTTTCAATATCATATGAAATATATGTTGTATTATCTGGAATTGGAATTTGTATTTTTATATCTTCTGCTTTATTTTCTCCAACGTTTTTAACAACTGTTTTTAGTACAAAGTCTTGATATTCTTTTACTGTTTCCTTGTTAATTTCAGTTGTTATACTTAATTCTGGTCCTTTTCCAGTTGTTAATCCAACTAAATCAGGAATTGATACTTCATTAGTTACAGCAAGTTCAGAATTATTTGTATAATTTACTGCAAATGTACCATAAAAATTCTCATTATGAGGCAAATTTGCAGGAATTGCAAATTGATATGTAAATCTTAAAACCTCTGTGTCTTGCATTTGATAATTTGAATCTACAGGCATAATTAAATATGATTTTATATTATCAAAACTTTCTGGGTTTGTTAACCATTTATTTGAAGCATCATTTAAATCTTTTGTAGCTTCTTTATTTTCTGAATAGTATACAGTAAATTGTGTACTATTACGTTGATCTGAAACTAATCCAGTAATTAACTTACTATCTAATGTTGTTCCTAATTCATTTCCATTTACTATATCTTTTACTCCTGTAAAAGGTATTCTTCCTAAAATAGATACATTTGAAACTGTATTTCCATTATTGTTCATAATTATAAGTTCCATAGTAGGATTTTTTTCTGTTGAATAAATATCTATTAAATCCTCTTTTTTACCTTGTCTTACAGAAGTAACAATATTATTATCTTTATAATTAGAAATACCATTAACAGCTACAAGTCCTGTAGGTGCAGAATAGTTAATTGTTATTTCTGATTTTCCTTCATTTTCATAATTTGTAGCTTCACTGTTATTGTATCTAAATTTTATTGTCTCTGTTTTAGCTGGTGTATATAAATTTACTTTTATATTAGCATTAAGAACTATGTTTGTACCATTTGTTAATACACCTGAATTTATTCCTTCTTGAATTCCATCTAATGTAATTACTATTGTTTTATTAACAACTTCTGCAGAAGTAAGAGTTAATCCTTCTGCATAAAGTAAACTTGCATCTGTTATTTCAATATTTTCTATTGATTCTGGTAATTCTATTTCGAATACTGAATGACCATATATATCTGAGGTATCATTTGCATTGTTTAATTCAACTCTTAATTCAACATTTGTATTATTTTCAAGTGTTGAAAAACTATCTTTATTTATAACTAAATTTGCTTTAGTCTTTGTATCTACTAAGTTTGTAACTGTTTCAACATTTCCAACTTCTACAGCTTCTTCTACATATGTATAGTTTGCTTTAATAGTAGAGTTTGTAGATATACTTGCCATATTAATAAAAGTAGCTTTATCTAATGAAGAATTCTTCATAACTTTTATATTACCAATTACTAAATTTCCTTCAGCTATTGGTTTTGTTAATTGAAATACTAATCTAGAATTAATATTTTCAAAATTAACTACTATATTTCCTTGTTCATTTACTTGTGATTCATTATTAATAGTAGAAATAACATTACCATTTATATCTAAAACTTTAATTTCTCCATTCTCTCCTAAGATCTTATTAAAGTTTTCTTTTGATATATATATTTGTTTATAATAAATGTCATTATTTTCATAACGATTTGAATTTTTATCTATATATGAATTTGCAACATCTTCAACTACTATTCCTTCTACTATTTGAGAATATGAAATATTTATCATTGTTTTTGATAATAATTCAGTTTCATATTTTCCATTGTTAGCATAATTCATATAAGTATATGCTTTTGAAACTTCTGGAGTTTCATTATCTATATTTAGAGATACTATTTCACCAGTTTTACCATCTAAGGCATACTCATGGTTTTCATTATTTGTTACTACATTAACATTATTTTCTTTTGAGCCACTTAATACTGATAATTTTGCTTCTATATTTGAATTTAAAGTAATTGGTTCTTGTGGTATTTCTAAATTTTTATATGTATATGTAATTAAATATTCATCAATACCAGAACCATTATAATATCTAGATTCTTCTACAACATCTTTTTCAGCATCTTGTAGATATTCATCTTCAAATTCATCTACTTTAACTAATTGCTTTAAATTATCAACTTTTATTGTTATTTTATTATTATCTGCATCATAATTCCAATTATTTTGATCAAAAGTTACTTCTCCAACATTTTCTCCATTAGTTGCCATAGTACTATTAGCTATAATACTAACTTCACTTGGATAAACATTTTCAAAAACAGGAGCATCGATAACAATTTCTGATTCTTTTATTGGTAAACTATTAGCATCTGTTGAATCATCAACTTTTAAAACTGTTTGTAATATAACACCATCTCCATAGTCTATATACTTTTCAACAGAATTTTCTACTTTTACTTCTCTATTATCTTCCCAAGAAACATTTAAAGTAGTTTCCTTTGCTATTTGATTTTCTTCTCCTTTTTCATCAACATAAACACCTGTAAGTACTACTAAAAAATCTTTTGATATTTTTTCTTCACTTACAAATTTTTCATTCTTATATTGAATTGGTACGGTTATTTCAACAGTATCATTTGAGTTATTAATTTGTTGCATAGTTATAATATTATCTTCAACTGATTGAACATAATCATCTAATTCTTCTTTCTCTTTCAATTCAAAATTTAAACCATTTTCTTCTTTCTCAACAATTGCAATTTTAGCATCTTTTAAATATCCTGAGTCGTGAACATTTAATTTCATGCTAATTGCCAAATCCTGATTATTTACATCACTAATAACCGAAGTTTGTTTATTTTCTTCGGTTCCAAAATAAGCTTCAAATTCTACATTTTTGTGTCCTGTATCAGATTCCTCGCCAAATATAGCCTCAGTAAAACTAGAAGCATATGATTTAGTTACAAATGCAAAATTTGTAAAAGTTAATGTAAATATTAGGATTATGGCTAACAATTTTTCTAGAATTTTGTTTTTTAGCATAATCTTAATTCCCTCCTATAATAACAAATTTTTACATAGTATCTCACTATTATTTTTTTATAAGTATAATTTTACTCCTTTTTTTTTAGTAGTCAATACTCAAAGTGCTTAAAAATCAATAGTTTACATTTTTTTCCTTTTTAATTTATTACGGAAATTTAATTAGAGCAAATTTATATAAAATTAATATAAAATTTATGTTACATAACAATTTTATATTAATTTTTAAATAACTTGTATTAGTATGATATACATTTTTTATTATACACCGTTATGTAAACTTTTTCAAGTGTTTGCAGTATTTTTTTCAATTTTTTTTATTAGTATTAAAGGATTTGGTGTCTTTTTTTGTCGAATTTTTATCTTTTATTAATTTTGCCATTATTCCACATCAATTTTATTAATTTTTTATTAAAATATTCTTCTATTATCTATATACGTAAGTTATCTTATCTTTTTGTAATATTATTGCAACTTTTAATTTTTTTATCATATAAATATATTAATATTTATATAAGGAGGGTTTGAAAATGAATAACATGGACATTAATAAATTGTTAGCAGCCATTTCTAAAATGGATAAAGAAGAATTGGAAAAAAATATATACAAAGCTCAACAAATACTTGAGAACTCTAATATAAAAAATGAATTTAACAAGGACGATAAATAATATGAATAATGATTTTTCAGAAGTTTTCAATAAATTTTCAGATATTTTAAAGGAAAAAAATATAGATATAAATAATATAATAGCAGGTGATAAAAATTCATCACCTGCCGAAAACTCAGATTTAGAATTTGATTTAGACATAGAAACTATTTTAAAAATAAAAGATATATTATCAAAAATAAATAAAAATCAAAATTGTCCTAGAAATCATCTATTAAATGCATTAAAGCCATATCTTCAAAATAATAAAAAAGAAAAGTTAGATCAATACATAAAAATTGCAAACCTTTTAAGTGTTATGGAAAATTTAGATTTAGGAATTAATTTTTTAGAAAAAAACAAAAAAGGTTATGACTTAATATTAATCATAACCTTAGTATTGCTTATTATTTAAGTAACAATAATTTCATTTTTTTGAATTTTGCAAATTGGACATCTATCAACTCTTTCTTCAACTTCTCTAACTAAATTTGCAATTCTTATTTGAGTAACATCAATATAATTTGCTGATATTATTGCCATAGTATTTCCATTTGCACCTGCATGTGCAAGACCTCTTAATGCACCTAATATAATTATATTTCCACCAGCAACAATCTCTGCTCCTGCATTTACATCACCACATATAACTATACTACCAGGATATTCTTCCCTTTGTCCTGATCTTAACGAATTTTGTACAAATTTCGTTTCAGAAATATCTGTATCAGCTTCAAATGTTTTTTTAATAGCGTGAAGTCCTAATAAATCTGAAGCCTCATCAAATTTTATTTCTACTTTTATTTCACTATTTATTATACTTTTTATTTTTTTTATTTCAGATTCAGTAAATAACCTACCTGTAACTCTTATTGGTATAGTAGAAGATTGATAAAAATCTCTTAATTTTGGAAGTTTCATTTCCAATTCTTCAATAATTTCATTAATATCTGAAATTATATTTACATTTAATATAATCTCATTAATAGTTTGACTTATTCTAATATTATTTAACATCCTTTTTACCTCTTTCTATATAAATGCTTCTATTTCTGTAGAAGCAGACATATCTTCATTTATCTCTCCCATATTCATACCAAAATATTCGTAAATTATCTGTTTTACAGTTTCAGCAGTATAATATCCATGTAATCCATTTTCTACCATAACAACAACTGCAATTTCTGGATTATCATATGGAGCAAAACCTGCAAACCATCCATCAGTTCTAGTTTTTCCTACTTCTGCTGAACCTGTTTTACCACCAACTTGTATTGGAAAATCTCTAAATGATGAAACTGCAGTTCCTCCTTCACCTTCTGTAACAGCTAACATTCCTTGATGTACTGCACGAATAGTTTCCTCGCTAATTTGTATATCTTCTGTTTGATCATCTTGTAAACCTAATTTTTTATTTATAAATTCATCTATTTCTGTTCTAGGTACTTGAGTTCCATTTGATTTATTAACACTTCTAATTATTGATATATCTAATTTTTGGCCACCATTTGCTATCATTGCTATATATTTTGCCATTTGTAATGGTGTAAATGCATTAAGTCCTTGACCTATAGAAGCATATGCTAATTGTGCTTTTGACCAAACTACCTTTTTTTCTTCTGCTACTGATTTTTGAGCTAAAGTACCACTTCTTTCACCAATTATTTCTATACCAGTTTTTGAGCCCAATCCAAAGTAATTAGCATATTTAGCTAAATTATCTATTCCCATTCTTATACCAACTTCAAAAAAGAAATAGTTACAAGATTTTTGAATTGCTTGTGATATATTTAAAGGTCCATGACCTCTTCCATAATCATTATAATACCAACATGCTGGATCTTGAACATCTCCAGTAACTAATCCATAATATGGACCATTATCATTAATTTTTTCTGTTGTTGTTGTACTTCCTGTTTCAAGAGCAGCTATTGCTGTTACCATCTTAAAAGTAGATCCTGGTGCATAAGCACTTTGAAATGCTTTACTGTATAATGGGTGATATGGATTATTATTATATTCATCTAACTGACTTTTTGAAATACCATTATAAAATAATCCTGGTTCATAATCTGGATAACTTGCCATAGCTAAAACTTCACCAGTTTTAACATTTACAACAACTGCAGCCCCTCCTTGTGCATCAACTGGCTGTCCAAATCCTCCATTTCGTATTTGCATAATATTATCTTCTAATGCTTTTTCTGTAATTTCTTGTAAATTAGCATCTATTGTAAGAACAACATCTGCACCACCTATTGCTTCCTGAGAAGTATATTCACCTGTAACTGTACCATCAACAGACATATCTATTTGTTTTGTTCCATCTTCTCCTCTTAAATATTCTTCAAAAGTTTTCTCTATACCTGTTTGACCAACTTTATCATCAGCTTCATATTCATAAGTATCACCATTTGCTTTAAATTCATCTTGATTATTTTTACTAATTCTACTTACGTATCCTATAATATGTGATGCTAAAGTTCCTGTATGATATACTCTTATTGGTTCCACAACAATATTTATACCTGTTAAATTTTGTGAGTTTTCTTGAAGTTGTACTGCACTTTCTCTTGATATATTATCAGATATTTTAATAGATCTTGTTGTTGAATATCCTATTGTTGTTATTGCATATCTAATAGCTAATATTTGCCTTATTTCTTTTATATTTTCACTGTTTATATTATATTTATCTCTAAATAAATAAAATGCTTCTTCTGCTGATGCTGTTTCTGGAATATCATATTTAATTTTCCACTGTTTTAGTTCTTCTTCATTATTAAAGTGATATTCAAAAGGATTTATACTTATTGGGAATGTATCTACATAAGAATTACCATTTTGTTCTAATATATTAGTCATAAGTAAAATTGAATTATTTAATTGTTCATCTTCTGTTTTAGATCTATACATTTCTAAAGAAAATTGCATTTCTGTACTTACTAAAACATTTCCATTTCTATCTAATATACTTCCTCTTGCAGCTTCAATTCTTGCTTCTCTAGTTAATCTAGTATTTGAAGTTTCTCTATATTCTGCTCCATTTACAATTTGTAAATCAAATAATCTTATTAATATAACTATTCCTATTAAATAAGCTACTGCAGTTAATAAATTATATCTAAAATTAGATTTCTCTAACTCATTTTTCTGGTTCAGATATCTCACCTCGATTCTAGCTTTAATTTCATTAGACTAAAAATATCTAGTTAATATATTATTTCTTTTAAAAGTTCTATCTATTATATACCCTATTTTTTGTATAAAAGGATAAAAGAGAATTGATAATAAAACATTATATAAAATTTCTATTAAAATTATTTTAGTAAAATACCAATATTCTCTTTCAA
Source organism: uncultured Clostridia bacterium (assembly GCA_947596225.1). Taxonomy (GTDB): domain Bacteria; phylum Bacillota; class Clostridia; order TANB77; family CAG-508; genus Scatovivens. The sequence continues at coordinate 39,495 of CANQEX010000003.1, forward strand.
ATTGTAAAATAATTGAATTCATAAAATAAGAACCTAATTCAAAAATAATTGTGGCTCCAACTACCATAAAAATTATTGTTAATTTGTTTTCTTTAGAAAAGTTTTTATCAAAATATGAACCTAAAAAGCCTATTATGCATAACATTACAGCTGTAACTCCTATAGTTTTTCCATATAACAAATCTAAAATCAATCCACAAATTACTCCAAATGAAATTCCTAAAATCTGGTTTGCAAAAAGTCCTATAAAAAGAATATATATAACAAATAAATTAGGTTTTATTCCTGCTATTGTTAAACTGCTAAAAATATCAACTTGAAGGAAATATAATAAAAAGAAAACTAATATTAATGATATTACTATCCAAAATTTTTTCATTTATATTTTCCTTTCTTCATTTTTCATAAAATTTATTGATTAATTATTAATACTGTATCTACTTTAGAAAAATCAACTGCTGGCTCAACTATTGCATATCTGTCTGTAATATTGCTTGTTGTTATAATTTCTTTTATAGTTCCTATTATTATTCCCTTTGGATAAATTCCACCAACACCTGAGGTATATACACTATCTCCTTGTATAACTTCTGCTCCTGTAGGTATATATGACGCTCTTAGAACTTGATTATTTTCTAGAGTTCCTTTACAGATAATACTTTCTTGAGTAGTGCTTAAGGTACAACTTACTGTACTTGCAGAATCTATTATAACTTGAACTTTACAAGTATTTGTTGAAACAGATACAACATGTCCAACTAAGCCTTTTTCTGCAATTACTGTCATATTTTCTTTTATACCATCATTTTCCCCTACATTTAAAACAATAGTACTATTAAAATTACTAACATCTCTATTTATTACATATGCTGGAATCGTTTGATAAGAAGAATATTTTTTTGTTAACCCCATATAATCTTGAAGAGTTTTATTATCTGCTTTTATGGATTCAAGTTCTCTTAATTGTGTTTCAAGTTCTTCATTTTTTTCTTTTAACTGCTTATTCTCTTCAATTATACTATCCATATTAGAAAAATAAGTACTATTTCCTTGTATTTTATTTTTTAAATCTGTAAAAATCCTTTGTATAGGATTTACTATACTACTTGCAACAGATTCAAAATATGATAATTTATTAGTTTCAACATTAGAAAGGAAAATCAAAAGTATTAAAATTATAACTGTTACAACTCCCCCTAAAATTTCAGTTTGCTTATTTCTATTCATTTAAAATACCTTTCATTTTTAAAATCTAAAATACTTTCGTATGTACCATCACCAATTATTATATGATCTAATAATTGTATATCCAGTAATTGTCCTGCTGATTTTACTTTTTTAGTAAATTCAATATCAATATTACTTGGCATTGGATTTCCACTTGGATGATTATGTACTAATATAATTTTAGGGATTTGCATTTTTACAGGTTCAGATAAAATACTCTTTATATTAATTGATATATTGTTTTCATTTCCAACAGCCAATGTTAAAATTTTTTTAATTATATTTTGATGATTAAGTAAAACAATTTTTAATATTTCATTTTTCTCATTTCTTAATTCTGCCATAAATAACTGTGCTATATCATATTGAGATTTTACTTGATTGTTTTTTAATGGTGTATTAATTCTTTTTGCTATTTCTCCAATAGCCTTAAGTTCTAAAGCTTTTATGTTTCCAATACCTTCGACTTTTTTTAACTCTTTAATTGATATTGTTTGAAGAAACTTTAAGCTATTTTCATTTAAATTTATTAAAATTTGAGCAATTTCTAAAGCTGATTTTTGTTTTGTTCCCGTTTTTATTATTATTGATAAAAGTTCACTATTGCTAAGAGAATTTTCACCATACATTAATAATTTTTCATAAGGTCTTTCAAAATAAGGAATATTTTTTAGTTTTCCCATTTACTCCTTTCTGTTATTTTAGCCCTTATACTTTTCTATACCAAATTATTGCTATTATTAATCCTATTATACTAGCTATATTAATTTTTATCATAAAACTAAATGATATTTTTAATATACTTAAATCTAATGAAAGCGGTGATGATAATCCAAATTCTTGTCCATAAGATAACCACCATAAACCACTAATTCTATTAGCCAGTTGTCCTAAAAGTCCGTCCTATAACTAATCCTGATAATAAAAATATTAATAATATCCAAAAATTTTTTTCTTTCATCCTTTGTTACCCCCATTTTTTCTTACGGAAATTTGTATATTCTATTGGTATATTATATCTTGATAAATATAATTTTTCAAGTAATTTATATATATTTTTTTAATATAATTTAAGTATACATTTATTTACATTTACTTTTTATTTTTATATTGTATAATTTATTTATAGTGGAGGTATTTCATGAAGATAGAAAAACTAAACGAAAACAAAATTAAAATTATTTTTGATTATAAAGAATTAGAAGAAAACAATATTTCAGTACATTCTTTTCTAGCAAATTCACTTGAATCACAAAAATTATTTTTAGCAATTTTAGATATTGCTAAAGAAGATCTTGGTTTTGATATTACAAACTCTCAAATATCTTATGAAACTCTTTCATTTGATAATAAAAATTTTGTAATTTTGGTTACAAAAAAAGTTGAAAATTGTAAAGATATATTTTTTAATTTTGTAGGAGATAAATTAATAAATTCTAATTTTCCAAACTCAATCTTATATAAATTTAAAAATATGGATGATGTTTTTTCCTTTTCTGAGTATATACATAATCTCTTTTCTGCACTAAATTTTAAAAGTTCATTATATGAATACAATAATATTTACTTTATAAAAATAGATATTCAACATTTAGATTTATTAAACAAAAAGAAAACTATATATTTTTTATCAGAATTAAAAGATTGCTTAAAAGTTTCAGACTTATCAGTAAAAAGATTAGAAGAATTTGGTAATATACTTATAAAAGATAACGCATTTAATAGATTATAAAAAATTTAATATACAAAAAGCAATTTAGAAAATTTTTCTAAATTGCCTTTTTTTTAATATAAATAATTTTGAGGATTTTTTGCAACACCATTTACCCTAATTTCTAAATGTAAATGTGGCCCTGTAGAATTTCCTGTAGAACCTACTGCTGCAATAACATCTCCTTGATTAACATTTTGCCCTTCACTAACATATATTCTACTACAATGTGCATAATATGTTTGGACAGAATTTGTATGAGCAATAATTACCATATTACCATAAGAACCTTTATATCCAGCATAAACTACTGTTCCTGTTGATGCTGCTTTTATAGGTGTTCCAGAAGAAGTTGCTATATCTAAACCAGTATGAGTTCCTCCTGACCTTCTTCCAAATCTTGAAGTAATTACTCCGTTAACAGGTTTAGCTAATGCAATTCCTAAAGGAGTTTTGGTATAATCAACTTGTTTTTTAGTAGTAAATTTTGTATTTTTTACAAGTGGCATTTCTATATATAATGACGCTACAGCTGTATTAGCATCTGTAAATTGTTTTAATTCAGTTTCATATTTAGGAGCATATGTTATATTTGCTTGATTTTGACTATTTCTATTTTTCAATTCTTGTATTATTTGTTCTGCTTCTTGATATGATTCAACATAATATTTTTCTTCACCATTATCTAAAATTGCATAATATTTATAATAAGAAACACCTGATTCAATTACACTTGAAAATATTTCATCATCATTTGATGTTAAACCTTTTTTTAACAAACATAATTTATATTCTGGTAAGCTATCTATTTCAACAAAAGCTACGGTTTTAGAATCTCCACTTTGTATATATGTATTAATCTTTTTTTGTAATCTTCTTTTATCTTCAGTGTAACCTATAAATTTACCATCTAATGTTACACTATACATTGGTTTATATACGACAAAAACTATAAAACCTATAATTGCAAGACCAGCTAATAACATAATAATTAATTTTGTCCATGTTCTTAAAAATATTACGGCTTTCTTAAAAATATTAGTTATTGTCATCACCCCTTTGCATAATTTTACTATTAATAGATTATAACATTTAATTTATATTGTCAATATTATTTTAGTATACTAACCTTAAAAAACAAATAAAAAAAGCTGAAATAACAACAATAATTTTATTTCAACTTTTTTTATTTTTATAAATTTGAAACTTCATTTTTTACATTTGAAATTTCTTCTTGCGTAACTTTTTGTGCTGGAGTGTAATATCCTTTTGCTTCTGCAAGTTTAAATAATTCATATTGAAAACTCTCTGATGAGTTTCTTAAGTTCTGAAATGTTTGTCTTAACTCCATATTTTCAGTTTCTAATATTGCTCCTTCATAATCTTTTAATGAAGCTTTTGTTGATGATAAAACATCATTTACTATTGCTTTTTCTTCCATAGTTCCCTCCTAACCTAAAAAAGAAATTAATTTTTGTTTAGTATTTAAAGCATCTTGTGCAGCTTTATTTAAAATCTGTTTAATTTGAGGATCTACTGCTGTATCTGCATAGTGTGTA
>CANQEX010000004.1 GCA_947596225.1 uncultured Clostridia bacterium
CCTTGGAAAAATATTATTCGTATGAGAGAAAGATTTGCACATCATTATGGAGATATGAATTTGGAAATTATATTTGACACTGCTTTAAATGATATACCAAAATTAAATGAATTTATAAAAAAAGAATTAGAAAACAATATAGACTGATTTTTGCAACACAATTTTGCAACACAAATATAAAAAATGCTTGAATTTAGGCAAAAACTCTCTATCTATCAGGGTAGGGGTCACCACTTTATCTTTTTATATTATTCCTAAAATAAATGGTAATATAAAAAATGCTAATATTAAAATTAATATAATTCCGTGGCAATGAAAACGTATATTGAAAAATATTGAATATTAAATTATTAAATTCTTTTCTTTTTTGTTTCTTTTTTTCTTGTAATTCTTTTTGTTTTTTTTCTTGCTCTTCTTTTATTAATTTTGATTTATTTCTTATTTCAAAATTTCTTTTTGCTTCTTCTAATAGTGCATAATCTTTGTTTTTCCTTTCCTGTTCTTGCTTATATTCGTTTTCAACTTCTTTTTTATGCTCTTTATATTTTTTTATTGCTTCTGATTCTGTTTTTTCCATTTTTACACCTCAAAATTATTTTTTATATCAATGTAATTGTTCTATAATTAATATTAAATAGATTATTAAATTATATAATATCATATCTTTTTATTTTTGTCATTTTTTTTAAACATTTACGATAGTGTCAATTTTAATATTTATTGAATAGGCTTTATAGACAAAATAATTTTGTGTTGTATACTATTTTCACCTTTTTTATCTCTTGGTTATATAAATTTACCAAGAGATTTGAGTAAGGCAAGTGGTTGTTTTTGACATAATTATAGCTATGTGCTATGATATAATAAAAATAAATTAAGAGGAAGAAAATAATCAATTAAATAGGTTGAAATAGAGCACATACAACTGCAAATTTATCAAATAATAATCCTAATCAAGAACCTAGATAATAATACAAAAAAGAAAGGAAAATATATATGAAACATTTTAGTAAAATAATTAAAGAAAAATATAAAGAAACCAAAAAAAGTTCATTATTAGTATATTTAATATTAAGAGTTTTAGTAATAATATGTATGATATTACAAATACTTAGAGGAGATTGGAACAATGCTGTTTTGTGCTTTTTTTCATTAATTTTATTTACAGTACCTTCTTTAATTCAGTACAAACTAAAAATAACATTACCAACAGTACTTGAAAGTATAATTTATTTGTTTATATTTTCTGCAGAAATATTAGGAGAAATAAATAATTTTTATGGAATTATTCCACATTGGGATACTTTACTTCATACATTAAATGGCTTTTTAGCAGCAGGTGTAGGATTTTCATTAATTGATTTATTGAATAAAAATAGTAAAAATATTAACTTATCTCCAATATATGTAGCGATTGTTGCATTTTGCTTTTCAATGACAATAGGAGTACTATGGGAATTTTTTGAGTATAGTGCAGATACATATTTTAAATTTGATATGCAAAAAGATAGAATAATTTCAAGAATATCATCAGTAGAGTTAGATCCAGAAAAAAGTAATAATCCTATTGTAATAGATAATATTGAATCAACACAAATAAATACAAAAGATGGAACAACAGTTATAGATGGTGGATATTTGGATATAGGTATAAATGATACTATGAAAGATTTATTTGTAAATTTTATAGGTGCTGTATGTTTTAGTTTTATTGGATATTTATACATAAAAAACAGAGAAAAATATAAATTTGCAAGTAATTTTATTCCAACAAAAAATTAAGTTTAGGAGGCTAACTATGAAAATTTTATATGGAACAAGTAATAAAGATAAAGTTGAAGCTATGAAGAAAATAGTTAAAAATCATGGTTTTGAAGTTACAATTTATACATTAAAGGATATAGGTTTTAATCAAGAAATTATTGAAGATGGAAAAACATTTGAAGAAAATTCTGAAATTAAAGCAAATGCTATAAAAAAATATTGTATTGAAAATAATATTGATAATAAAATAATTATTACAGATGATGCTGGTTTATGTATTGATAAATTAAATGGAGAGCCAGGAATATATAGTGCAAGGTATGCTGGAGAAAATGCTACACAAGAGCAATGTATAAATAAAATACTAAATAAAATGAAACAGTATACAAATTTAGATGATAGAACATGCAAATTTGTATGTGTTTTAACTGCAATTTTACCAAATGGACAAAAAATTGTAGAAAGAGGGGAATGTAATCGGAAAAGTTGCGTTAAAGGCTGGAAAATTAGGGGGATTAATGTTAGGACCAATATTTATTCCAAATGGATTTGACAAACCAATGGGGGATATGGATGAAGAAGAATATGCTTCTGTACATAACCATAGAGATTTAGCAATGGAAAAAATAGTAAAAAAATTAATAAAGTTAGGATATAAATAAATTAAAAGAGAATTATAAAAATAAAATGTACCACAAATGTTAGATGAAAATTTAGCATATTGAGGTGCATTTTATTTTAAAAAAGCCAAACAAATGTATTGACAATTTATAAAAATAGTATATAATATTAATACCAAACATACATTCGCAGTTTTAAAAATAAAAGATAGAAAGGAGAAGGAATAATATTCCTGAATTTATTATGATAAATACTCTACATATAAAAAATATAGGAATTATAGATGATGTTACAATAAACTTAAATGAAGGATTTAATGTATTAACAGGTGAAACAGGTGCTGGAAAAACTTTAATAATAGAATCGCTTCAAATATTAGCTGGTGGTAGGTTTTCAAAAGAAATGATAAGAAAAGATGAAAAAAATTGTTTTGTAGAAATGTCTTTATACTTACCAAAATCTGGATTTGAAGATAATACTGTCATAGTTTCAAGAGAAATAAATATTAATGGAAAAAATATATGTAAAATAAATGGAAGGCTATCTACAGTAAAAGAATTAAGAGAATTTATGAGTAACATTATAGATATACATGGACAAAATGAAAACCAATCTATTTTAAATGTAAATACACATATAGAACTTTTAGATGAATATTCAAGAAATATAAAAGATGTAAAAATACAATATAAAAATTTATATCAAGATTATTTAAATATAAAATTAGAACTTAATAAAAATTTTGGTGATGATAAAGAAAGACAAAGAAAATTAGATTTATTAAATTATCAAATAAAAGAAATTGAAGATGCAAAATTAAAAATAGGAGAAGAAGAAGAGTTAGAAAGTAAGAGACAATTAATGAGATCTTCTGAAAAAATAAAAATAAATTTAATAGAAGCAGAAAATCAATTAAATGAAAATACAATAGATAGTATAAATATAGCAATAAAATCACTAGAGAAAATAGAAAAATATAATGAAGAATATTCAAAAATAGTATCTAGGCTAAAAGATTGTTATTATGAAATACAAGAAAGTGCTAGAGATATATCTTATTATAGTGAAGATATGTATTTTAATGAGAATGAGCAAGAAGAAATAGAAGAAAGAATAGATATAATAAATTCATTAAAAAGAAAATATGGTAATAATATAAAAGAAATATTAGAATATAAAAATCAAGTAAAAAAAGAAATATATGAAATTGAAAATATGGAGGAATATATAAAAAGTTTAAAGGAAAAGTTAGAAACTACTGAAAATGAAATGATGAAACTTTCAATTAATATGAATAATATAAGAAAAGAAATGTCAGAAGAGTTAGTTAATAAAATAAATAAAGAACTAGAAGAATTAGAAATGAAAAATGCTAAATTTAGCATAAAAATTGATTTTTCAAATGATAGAAAATTTAATTCTAATGGTTTAGATGAAGTAGAATTTTTAATTACTACAAATGTAGGAGAAGAAGCCAAACCGTTAGTTAAAATTGCATCAGGTGGAGAGATGGCTAGAATAATGCTTGCAATAAAAAATGTATTAGCAGATGTTGATAAAATACCTGTAATAATATTTGATGAAATAGATACTGGAATAAGTGGTATTGCTGCTAATAGTACAGGAGAGAAAATGAAAAAAATATCAAAAAATCATCAAGTAATATGTGTTACTCATTTGGCAAGTATTGCTGCAAAAGGTGATTATAATTACTATATTAGTAAGCAAATAGAAAATAATAAAACAAAAACAAAAGTGAAACTACTTAATGAAGAAGAGGTATTAAAGGAAATTGCTAGAATTTCCAGTGGAGCAATAACAGATATAAGTATAAATCATGCAAAAGAGCTCAGAAAAACAAAAATAGCTTAAATTGACTATTTACATAAAATATGATATAATAAAAAAGATTATATAAAAAAATTATAGCTATTTGATAAAAATGGCAGGGGAGGTACGAATGAATAAGAAGTTATTTAAAAATTGTCCGAATGAAAGAGAAGTCGATTGCAGAAATTGCAGTAGATATCGGCTCTGTTTAGTAAAGAAGGAAAGAAGGAAGAAAGCTAGAAGAAAGAAAAAAATAAAAAAGATAATGAGATTATTTATCTTTTTTGTAGGAATTTTGATTGTTGGTATCGTAATAAACTTTTTTTTCTTTAGAGAAAAGTCTTCAGCAGACGAAACAGATCTGCAAGTGGTCGATGTACCACTATCAAATCTGGCAATTGAAACATTTAATCGGTCAGAAAGTATTATAGGGGCTAAGCTCCAAAAAATAAAGGAACCGAAAATAGCACCAGTTGCACAAATGGAAATACCAGTAAATATCTATAAATACAATCTATCTGCTGATGATAGAAAGTTAATAGAAAAATTGGTATACCAAGAAGCAAGAGGGGAATGTTTTGAGGGTCAGATTGCAGTTGCGGCAGTTGTACTTAACAGGTATTATTATGGAAGAGAATATTATGGAGATTTTTTTGATGATTCTTCAATTTATTCCATAATAACTCAAAAATGGCAGTTTGCAGATGTAAGCAGTGTAAGCGAGGATATGTTGTTAGAGTATCCTGACTGTGCATATGCTGTAGAAGCCGCGTGTAGAGGAATTGATCCTACGCGTGAATACTTCGAGAATGGAGCATTCTTCTTTTTTGCACCAGCTACAATCACTGGATTTGAGGCAGAAAGAAGGCAGAATATTGATTTTTATCAAATTGGGAATCATCGTTTTCACAATGATTTCGCATTCTAACTCCAAATAAAAAAAGTCGGCTTGGGTAAATTCACTCGAGCTGACTTTTTTATTATAGGTCAGGCACGAATAGAAAAAAGAAACATATACTTATTTATAAGACTTAAATAGTAAGTATCGGAGGTAATAAATGTTTATTTTTTCTATATCTAATCTTTTAATGTTAAGTCAAATTGTATTTGGCGTAGGATACATACAAACTGGAAATTTATTTCCAGAACCACTAACTCCAGAAGAAGAAAAAATATATTTAGAAAGAATGAAAAATGGAGATGAAGAGGCAAGAAATATATTGATTGAAAGAAATTTAAGATTGGTGGCACATGTATCAAAAAAATACTCTTCAACAAATATTGATCAGGATGATTTAATATCAATAGGGAGTATTGGATTAATAAAAGGTATAAATAGCTTTGATATGGATAAAAATATTAAATTGGCAACATATGTAGCTAAATGTATAGAAAATGAAATATTAATGTATTTAAGAACAAACAAAAAAAGAGCAGGAGATGTATATTTAAATGAGCCTATTGGAAAAGATAAAGATGATAATGAAGTTACACTTCAAGAAGTATTAGAAAATAATGAAAGAAATGTAGAAGATGAAGTTGATTTAAAATTTAAAATAAAAAATTTATATGAAAAAATGAAAAAAATATTAAAGGATAGAGAAAAAGTTATAATAGAATTAAGATTTGGTTTAAATGGTGATAAGCCAAAAACACAAAAAGAAATTGCCAAAATGATGAATATAAGTAGATCATATGTATCAAGAATAGAAAGTAAAGCAATTGGAAAATTAGCAAGAGAAATAAAAGAGTAAAAAATGTAGAATTTATTAATTTGAGATGATATAATATTAATCATGTATAGTAAAGATTTATTAGAAGAATGTGTTTTATGTCCACATAAATGTAAAGTGAATAGATTAAATGGTAAATTAGGAAGATGTAAAGCAACTGAAAAAGTTAAAATAGCTCTTGCAAATTTACATTATTTTGAAGAACCATGTATAAGTGGAGAAAATGGATCAGGAACAGTATTTTTTTCTGGTTGTAATATGTCATGCAAATTTTGTCAAAATTATAAAATTAGTCAAAATATGAATGGAAAATATATTGAGATTAATGAACTTGCAAACGAATTTATAAAGCTCCAAAATATGAAAGCAAATAATATAAATTTAGTAACAGGAGTAATGTACATACCACAAATAATAGAAGCAATAAAAATAGCAAAACAAAATGGATTAAAAATTCCAATAATTTATAATTCAAGTGGATATGAAAATGTTGAAACAATAAAATTGTTAAATGGATATATAGACGTATATTTACCAGATCTTAAGTATTATGATGAAGATTTAGCTATGAGATTATCAGGAATAAAAAAATATTTTTATTGTGCTACAGAAGCAATTAGAGAAATGTATAATCAAGTTGGTAGTCCAATTTTTGATGAAAATGGTATAATTCAAAAAGGATTAATTATTAGACATTTAGTTTTACCAAATCATTTGGAAAATAGTAAAAGGGTTTTAAATTGGATAAAAGAAAATATTCATAAAAATGTATATGTAAGTGTTATGGCACAGTATTTTCCTACAAATAAAGCTTTAGAAATAGAGGATATAAATAGAAAATTAACAAAAGAAGAATATAAGAAGATAGAAGATTATGTATTTGAGTTAGATTTAAATGGATATATACAGGATTTAGAAGATAATGAAGAAAAATATGTTCCAAATTTTGATATAAATAATTTTTAAAAATTGATATATAATAAATTACAACAACATTAATTATACCATATAAATAATAAGATAACAAATATTAAAACTATATGAAAAAGTAAGAAAAAAAGAAAATAAAAGATAAAAAGTAATTATAAAAAAGTGAAATTAAATTTATTGGAAAAAATTAAATTTGAAAAAGAATAATACATATGTTAATATAATTATAAATTAAATAGTTAATAAATTTCCCTGCGTAGTGCGTATAGACAGAATTTTTAGAACCTACAAGTTTTGGAGAAGGGAGCCCAATCTCTGAATATGGCGTGTATGCTTACATTTATGTAAGAAACCCAGGAGTATTTAGGAAGGCACCCACCTGTGTGAGTACAGGTCCATAAAAATTCTTGCAACTTACGGCTTAGACGTGGGGCTTTTTTTATGTTGTGCGAAACATTGATTTTTAATCAAAAAAATGGTAAACTAATAAAATCAGTAGAGTTTGATTTTATTGGGAGAAATTAATGAAAATAAAAGATATATTAAATGAAGGAGTAGAAATTTTAAAACAAGCTAATATTGAAGATCCTATTCTAAAGTCAAGAATACTTCTTTCATATATTTTAAAAAAAGAAAAAGAATATCTTATAACACATGATGAAGATGAATTATCTGATGAAATTTATAAGGATTTTATAGAAAAAATAAAAAGATTAAAAAATAATGAACCAATTCAATATATTACAAATAAACAAGAATTTATGGGAATAGAACTATATGTAAATAGTGATGTTCTAATTCCTCAACCTGACACAGAAATATTAGTTGAAGAAATTATTTTTTTAGCTCAAAATACACCAAAAAATTTAAAAATATTAGACTTATGCACAGGAAGTGGTGCAATAGTGATTTCTTTAGGTAAAATATTAAGAAAATGTGAATTATTTGCATCAGATATAAGCCAAAAAGCTTTAAATATTGCACAACAAAATTCAATTAAAAATAATACACAAATAACTTTTATAGAATCAAACTTATTTGAAAATATTTCAGAACAATTTGATATAATTGTTTCAAATCCACCTTATATAGAAACAGAAACTATAAATACTTTATCAAAAGAGGTAAGATATGAACCTTTAATTGCTTTAGATGGTGGAAAAGATGGCTTAGAATTTTATAGAAAAATAATTACAAATGCTAAAAAATATTTAAAAGAAAATGGATATTTAGTTTTAGAAATAGGTTATAATCAAAGGGAAAAAGTTGAAAAAATTTTAATAAATAACAAATATAAAAATATTTATTCAAAAAAAGATTTATCTGGGAATGATAGAATAGTTATAGCACAAAAATAAAATTAAAAGGAGAATAAGATGTCTTTTTCATCTAGTCTAAAAGAAGAATTAAGTATAGTAAATAACTTTAAAAATAAAAAAATATTAGAAGCTGAATTTTTAGGATATATATTAACTGGTAATACTTCTAATAATGAGAACACACTTGAATTTATTACAGAAAATGAGTTTAATATAGAAAGATTTTATAAGATTTTATTTAATTTGAATATAGATTATGAACCTGAAATAAGGGGAAAAGTATTTGTTGCTACAATAATAAAAAATGAAAAGTTGACAAGACTTATGCAAATAAAGCTTGAGTTAACTGATGATATAAAGAAAGCAATAGTAAGAGGAGCATTTTTAGGGTCTGGTTCTATTACAGATCCAAATAAACAATATCATGTTGAAATTATTTTTCAAGAAAAAAATAATGCTGAATATATACTAAACATTTGTAAAACATATAATGTTTATTTAAAAGTATTAGAAAATAAAGGAAAATATTATTTATATATTAAAGATGCAGAAGAAATTTCAAAATTTTTAGCATTAATTGGTGCAAATAAAAGCGTTTTATTATTTGAAGATGTTAGAATAACAAAAGAAGTAAAAAATAATGTAAATAGATTAGTAAATTGTGAAACAGCAAACTTAAATAAAATAATTAACGCATCAGTAAATCAAATTAATGATATTAAATTAATTAAAAAATTAAAAAAATATGAAGAATTACCTGATTATTTAAAAGAAATAGCAGAATTAAGATTAGAAAATCCAGATATTAGTTTAAAAGAACTAGGAGAAAGGTTAGAAAATCCTATTGGAAAATCAGGAGTTAATCATAGATTACAAAAAATTCATGAAATAGCAGAAGAATTAAGAAAAGGAAAATAATATGGATAGATTTGGAGTTTATATACATATACCATTTTGTAAAAAGAAATGTAATTATTGTGATTTCATTTCTTTTTCTAATGCAGAAAATAAAATAAAAAAATATTTTAATATTTTAACTAAAGAAATAATGAATTCAAAAATAAATAAAAAAGTTACAACTATATATATTGGAGGTGGTACTCCTTCATATGTTGATTCAAAATATATTAAATCTTTAATGAATGTAATTTATAATAAATTTGAAATAGAGGAAAATGCTGAAATTACAATAGAAGTAAACCCAGGTACTATAACAAAAGAAAAAGTTTTAGATTATAAAAAATGTGGAATAAACAGAATTAGTATTGGACTCCAATCTACAAATAATAGATTGTTAGATTTAATTGGTAGAATACATACTTATGAAGGATTCTTAAAAACATATAATATTGTTAAAGATGTTGGTTTTTCAAATATTAATGTTGATTTAATGCTTGCGCTTCCAACTCAAACAAAAGATGATTTAATTGATTCTGTGAATAAAGTTATTGATTTAAAACCAAAGCATATTTCTATTTATTCATTAATATTAGAAAATGGAACAAAATTGCAAGAATTAGTAGAAAATAAACAAATAGAAATACCAGATGAAAATATTGAACGTGAAATGTATTGGATAACAAAAAAAATATTAGAAAAAAATGGATATAATCATTATGAAATTTCTAATTTTGCAAAAAAAGGATATGAATCAAAACATAATTTAGATTGTTGGAATCAAGAAGAATATATAGGATTCGGATTATCTGCTCATTCTTATATAAATAAAAAAAGATTATGTAGACCAGAAAGATTAAGTGAATATTTAGAAAATGAAGATGATATTATTATAAATGAAGTACAAACTAAAGAATTACAAATGAAAGAGTATATGTTACTAGGATTAAGAAAGATAGAAGGTGTATCAATTTCAGAATTTGAGCAAAAATTTAGAATTAATCCACTATTTTATTTTAGATTTGAAATAAATAAATTAGTTGATGAAAAATTAATTGAAGTAGATTTAGATAAAATAAAATTAACCTCAAAAGGTTTAGACTTAGCTAATCTCGTTTTTGAAGAATTTGTGTAATAATAATGTAAAAAAATATGAATTTTCTATTGACAAATTGGAGATAACAGTATATTATATTAGCAGTCAAACACAAGGTTTGCTAAAAGAGGTGAAGTAATGTCTCAAGAATTAGATAAAAGAAAAAAGAGGGTTTTACAAGCAATAATAGAAGAATATATAGAAACAGCTGAACCCGTAAGTTCTGGTAATTTAGTAAATGAATTAGAATGTAGCAGTGCTACAATAAGAAATGAGATGGCTGAACTTGAAAAAATAGGTTTTTTAGAGAAAACGCATACTTCTTCTGGACGTGTTCCTTCACAAAAGGGATACAGATATTATGTAGATGAATTAATAAGAGATGATAAGTTAAGCAAGAAGGAAATGGAATTAATTAGAGATAGGTTAGAAACAAAAGTAAATGCACTAGAAGATTTAACGAAAATTGCTACAACAACATTATCTGAAATAACTCATTATACAGCAATAACAATTGGTCCAGATGTAAACAACCATATAATAATTGATATAAAATTTGTTTTACTAGGTAGTAGAGTATTAATGGCTGTAATACTTACGGACTCTGGAATAATAAGAGAATCAATTATAAAATTTGATGAAGATATTACTCAAGAGCAAGTAGAAGATTTAACAAATTTATTTAAAAACAAATTAGTAGGAAAACCTTTACAAACAATGAATTCTCCATTAGAAGAATTTATAATGGATGAAATGAAAACAGGAATAAATATTATTAAAAAGGTAATTGAAGAAATAAACAAAATAATAAATGAATCACAACAAGTTTATTTAAATGGTGCAAATAAAGTTGTAGATATGCCTGAATTTAAAAAAGTTGATGTTGCTAAAGATTTCCTAAATGTATTAGATGCAAAAGATTTAGTTTCAGATGTATTAAATACAGGAGTAGCTGATGATATAAAAATTTATATTGGGGAAGAAACAGAAAAAGAAGAACTTAGAAACTTTAGTATAGTTACATTTAATCATTTATTAAAAGATAAAGATATAGGAACTATAGGAATTATAGGACCAACAAGAATGGATTATTCAAAAGTAATTTCTGTAATGAAATATATAAGTAAAAAATTGAATGATGATTTTAAAAATGGAAAACTTTAAGAAAGTGAGGATATACATTGGAAAACGAGGAAAAAAAATTAGATGAAGAAGTAAAAAAAGAGCAAAATAATACTGTAGAAGAAAATACAAATACTACAGATAATAATTCTTTTAAAAATTTATATGATGAATTAAAAATAGAAAATGATGACTTAAATGATAGATATAAAAGAATATTAGCAGAATTCGAAAATTATAAAAAAAGAAGTCAAAAAGAAAAAGATGGAATTTATGGTATGATAACAGGAGATGTTGTTGCAACAATGCTTCCTATAATGGATAACTTGCAAAAAGCATCAGAAGCAAAAACAGAAGATACAGGATATCAAGATGGAGTAAAATTAGTTGCAAGACAATTCCAAGAGGCACTAAAATCTTTAGGCTTAGAAGAAATAGAAACAGTTGGTCAAAGATTTAATCCAGAATTTCATGAAGCTGTAAGCCATGTCGAAGATGAAACAAAAGGTGAACAAGAAATAGTTGAAGAATATAGAAAAGGCTATAAAATAGGAAACAAAGTAGTTAGACATTCTATGGTAATTGTAGCAAATTAATAATTGTTATTAAATTTTATTTTATATAAAAAGACAAAAGAAGAAAATAAGTTAATAAAAACTTAAAAAATAAGGAAAATACAATAAAAGAAAATAAAGGGAGGAATTTTCAAAATGGGAAAAATTATTGGTATTGACTTAGGAACAACTAATTCATGTGTTTCAGTTATGGAAGGTGGAGAAGCAGTTGTAATTCCTAATGCAGAAGGAAACAGAACAACACCATCAGTTGTAGCTTTCTCAAAAAATGGAGAAAGACTAGTAGGACAAATTGCAAAACGTCAAGCAGTTACAAACCCAGACAACACAGTTATTTCTATAAAAAGAAAAATGGGAACAAATGAAAAAGTAAAAATTGAAGGAGATGAATTTTCTCCACAAGAAATATCTGCAATGATATTACAAAAATTAAAATCAGATGCAGAAAATTATTTAGGAACAACAGTTACACAAGCTGTTATTACAGTACCTGCTTATTTTAGCGATAGCCAAAGACAAGCAACAAAAGATGCTGGAAAAATAGCTGGATTAGAGGTATTAAGAATTATAAATGAACCTACAGCTGCAGCTTTAGCATATGGTATGGATAAAGAAGATCAAGATCAAAAAATAATGATTTATGATTTAGGTGGAGGAACTTTTGATGTTTCTATACTAGATATAGGAGATGGAGTTTTTGAAGTTTTATCTACTAATGGTAATACACATTTAGGTGGAGATGATTTTGATCAAGCAATAATTAATTATTTAGTAAGTGAATTCAAAAAATCAGATGGAATTGATTTATCAACAGATAAAATGGCAATGCAAAGATTGAAAGAAGCTGCTGAAAAAGCTAAAATAGAACTTTCAGGAATGCAACAAACACAAATTAATTTACCATTTATTACAGCTGATAGCACAGGACCAAAACATTTAGATGTTACATTAACAAGAGCTAAATTTGAAGAATTAATTGGAAAATTAGTAGAAGATACAAGAGTTCCTGTAGAACAAGCTATGAAAGATGCTGGAATAACAGCAAATGATATTCATAAAGTATTATTAGTAGGTGGTTCTACAAGAGTTCCATTAGTTCAAGATATGGTTAAGAAAATAACAGGAAAAGAACCAGATAAAGGAATTAACCCTGATGAATGTGTTGCTATTGGTGCAGCTATCCAAGGTGGTGTTTTATCAGGAGATGTTAAAGATTTAGTATTATTAGATGTAACACCTTTATCACTTGGTATTGAAACATATGGTGGAGTATTTACAAAATTAATTGAAAGAAATACTACTATACCAACAAAAAAATCACAAGTATTCTCTACAGCTGGTGATGGTCAAACATCAGTAGAAGTTCATGTATTACAAGGTGAAAGAGAAATGGCAGCATATAATAAAACATTAGGAAGATTCCAATTAACAGGAATTCCACCAGCACCAAGAGGAGTACCACAAATTGAAGTAACATTTGATATTGATGCTAATGGTATAGTTCACGTTTCTGCTAAAGATCAAGCTACAGGAAATGAGCAAAAAGTTTCTATAACAGCTAGTACAAATCTTTCAGAAGATGATATTAATCAAGCAATTAAAGATGCTGAAGCACATGCTGCTGAAGATAAGAAAAGAAAAGAAGAAATTGAAGTTAAAAATAATGCTGAAAGTTTAGTTTATAATAGCCAAAAAACTTTAGATGAATTAGGTGACAAAATAAGTGGTGAAGAAAAAGCTAAAGTAGAAGCTGAAGTTGAAAATGTTAAGAAAACTTTAGAAGGTTCTGATATTGAGGCAATTAAAGAAGCTACTGAAAAATTAACTAAAGTATTTTATGAATTATCAGAAAAATTATATACAGCTCAAGCTAATGCTCAAAATGCAGAAGGTACAGCAACAGCAGAACCTACTGATAGTGGTGAAGCTAAAGAAGGAACTGTTTATGATGCTGATTACAAAGTAGAAGATGATAATAATGATGATGAAAATAAATAAGCAGTAAACTTATAATGGTTATAAGAGAGGTCAGAATAAAGAATCTGACCTCTATATAGCTATTATAAAAGGGAGTAGATAATATGGAAAAAGATTTAAAAATATCTGAATTAAAAGAAATGCAATTAAAATTATTCGAATTAAATAAAGATAATTGGCATGATATGGAACCAAAATATGCAAAAGATCATATTTTATATATGGTTGAAGAAATAGGTGAATGTATATCAATTATTAAAAAGAAAAAAATTGATAATATTATGAATGATAAAAAAATCAGAAATAGATTTATAGAAGAATTAAGTGATGTTTTAATGTATTATATTGAAGTATTAAATAGATTAGATATTTCAGCTGAGGAATTTACAGAAGTTTATTTAGAAAAATATCATACAAATTTGAATAGAAATTATGAAGAAGATAATAAAAAGAAATATGTTTAAACTTTAGGAGGATAAAAAAATAATGGCTCAAAAACGTGACTATTATGAAGTACTAGGGGTAGATAGAAATGCTAGTGATGAAGAATTAAAAAAGGCTTTTAGAAAACTTGCAAAAAAATATCATCCAGATGCTAACCCAGATAATAAACAAGAAGCAGAAAAAAAATTTAAAGAAGTAAATGAAGCATATGAAGTTCTTTCAGATAAACAAAAAAGACAAATGTATGATCAGTTTGGCTTTGATGGTCCACAAAACTTTGGAGGAGGTCAAGGCGGAGGCTACTATTCATATGGCTCTGGTTTTGATGGATTTGGAGGATTTTCAGATTTTAGTGATTTTGGAGATTTAGGTGATATATTTTCATCATTTTTTGGAGGAGGATCAAGAACTAGATCTTCAAGTAGTTCTAAAAGAGGTGCTGATTTGAAAATGAACTTAGAAATAAGTTTTGAAGAAGCATATCTTGGTGTAGAAAAAGAAATAAGTATAAATAGAAATGAAAAATGTAGTTCTTGTAATGGAACTGGAGCTAAAAGAGGAACTAGTCCTGAAAAATGTTCTGTTTGTGGAGGAACTGGAAAAATAAAACAAGTAGTTACTACTCCATTTGGACAAATGGCTACACAAAAAATTTGTTCACATTGTGGAGGAAGTGGTAAAGTTATTAAAGAACCATGTCCAGATTGTAAAGGAAAAGGTATAAATAAAAAAGCAATTAAATTAAAGGTAAAAATCCCAGAAGGCATAGATGATGGTCAAACAATAGTATTGAAAGGTGAAGGCGAATCTGGTTCTAATGGAGGAACAAAAGGAAATTTATATATTGTTGTTCATATAAAGAAACATCCAATATATACAAGAAAAGCAGAACATGTTTTATGTGATATACCAATTACAATAACAGGTGCTGCTTTAGGTACTGATGTAGAAATACCGATGGTTGATGGAACAAAAGAAAGATATAGAATTCCAGAAGGAACTCAAACAGGAACAAAATTTACAATTAAAAACAAAGGTTTTAAGAGGGTTAATGGAAATTGGAGGGGAGACTTTGTATTTACTGTAATTGTGCAAACTCCAAAACGTTTAACACGTGAACAGAGAGAATTATTATTAGAACTTGCTAAAACAATGAAAGAACAACCACCAATAAGAAAGAAAGGAATATTTGGATAATTATAAAACACTAAAAAATGCAAGTTGTATTTTTTAGTGTTTTTTTAGGAGATTATTATGATGTATGAGGAAGATTTACACTGTACACTAGATAAAATAATGAAACAACAACATGCTATAATGACACATATTATAAATATGGCACAAGAAGAAATTTCTACCGGAAATGTAAGACAAATTGAAGAAGCTTTATTAGAAAAAGAGTTTGAAAATTTACAGAAAAATTATATTGAACTTAGAAAAAGAATCCATACTTATAAAATTGAAGATTACAGAAAAAAAATGTCTTATTATACAGAAAATTTAATTTTAACTAAAGAGGAAGAAAAAGAAGTAAATTCAGATGAAGTGCAAAAAGTGAATGTTAGTGATGAAGTTATTTCATATATTAAAGATGCTTACTATAAAATGCAGTTTATTTCTGATGATGAAATTGGTATTCCTTCTATATATGAGGGAGAAGAATATGAAGATTTAAGAAATCTAGAATATGAAGTATATCAACAAAATTTTTCTGCAATAGAAGAAAAAGAAGATATAGATTGTTTAAGTACTTCAGAAATTCCGTATAAGTGCATAGCAACAATTATAGAAGAATTGGCAGAAGGTAATGGATATAAAAAAGGTTATGAAACTTTATCAAAAATGTTAATTAATTTAAGAACAAAACCAAATACATATAAATATTTAAAAGGAAAAGATAGAGAAACTGCTATAACAAAACTTACATATAAAAAATATGAAGAAAAATTTAAAATGTTAAATAGTAAGTACAATGGAGTATTAACAGATGAAATAAAGTTAGCTGTGCAATTAAAAAAATTAGGAAGTATTAATGGAGTTGCTTTGTATTTGGGTGTAAGCGAAGATGATTTTAACAAAATTTATAAAACAACAATTTCAGATTATATGTTTGAACTAAAAGAAGATGTAAGAAATATATTCCCTGATACTGAAAAAAAGCAAAAAAATAAAAAAAGTAAGAATATATTAGCAAAAAAAATAGGGAAACTAAAAAAAATTAAAAAAATAGATCAAGCAAGATAATAAAATAGGAGAAAAAATTTGGAAATAAAAGGACAAATTGAAGATTTTATATATCAAAATCAATCAAATAGTTATACTATTGCAGTATTTCAACCAGAAAACGAAATAGAGCCATTAACTGTTGTAGGATATTTGCCATTTATTGCTATACGGAGATACATTAAAATTAAATGGGAAAATGGTTGTACATCAGGAATATGGGGAACAATTTAAAATTGATACTTTTGAAAAATTAATGCCTGAAAATGCTATGGCTTTAGAAAAATATTTAGCAAGTGGAACAATAAAAGGAATTGGACCTGCTACTGCAAGAAAAATTATTGATAAATTTGGTGAAGAAACTTTAAGTATATTCAAATTTGAACCACTTCGTTTAGCAGAAATAAAAGGAATTTCAAAAGATAAAGCATATGAAATAGGTGAAGAATTTAATGAAAAATGGGAAGTATGGCAAATTGTAAGTTTTTTAGAACAGTTTGGTATAGGTGCTAACAATAGTAAAAAAGTTTATGATGCACTTGGAGTTAATGCTGTTGAAAAAATACAAGAAAATCCATATATATTAGTAGATATAGTGTATGGAGTTAATTTTAATAATATAGATAAAATTGCTATGCAAATAGGAATTCCTATGGATAGTGATTATAGAGTGAAAAGTGGAATAAAATATGCACTTTTAATTGCGAGTTATAATGGAAATACATGTGTTATAAAAGATAATTTAATAGAATATGTACAAAGTATATTAGAAGTCGATAGAGATTTAGTAGAAGATAATATAATAAATTTAAGTGCTTTATCAGAAATTCATATAGTGAAATATGATGATATAGAATATGTTTTTTTAGAACAATTATATAAAGCAGAAAAAAATATTGCAGAAAGACTAATTGTTTTAAGAGATTGCAATAATGTTAAGTTTATAAAAAATTTTGATAATGAAATAAAGAAACATGAAAAAAAAATTGATATTGAGTTATCAGAAAAACAATTTGAAGCAATAAAACAAATAAATGAAAATAATGTTACAATAATTACAGGTGGTCCTGGTACAGGAAAAACTACTATTATAAAATGTGTTATAGAAATATATAAATCACATAAGAAAAAAGTTGTTTTATGTGCTCCAACAGGTAGAGCTGCTAAACGTATGACTGAAACAACAGGTGAAGATGCAAAAACAATTCATAGACTACTAGAAATAGGAAAATTTGAAGAAGATAAATTAGGAAGTATTGATACAGATGTATCGCCAGTAGATGCAGATATTTTAGTAGTAGATGAAATGTCTATGGTAGATGTGTTTTTAATGAATTATTTAGTAAAAGCTGTTTATTTAGGAACAAAAATTATTTTTGTGGGAGATCCAAATCAACTTCCATCTGTAGGACCAGGAAGCATTTTAAAAGATTTAATAGATTCTAAAGAATTTTCTACAGTGCATTTAGATAAAATTTTTAGACAAGCTGCAAAAAGTAAAATAATTGTAAATGCACATAATGTTAATAGTGGAATAAATTTTATTGGAAAAAAAGATTATGAAGAAGATTCAGAAAATGATTTCTTTTATTTAAATGAAGTAAATCAAGATAAAATGTTATATCAAATTTTATCTTTAAGTAAAGATAGGCTTAAAAATTATGGAGATTATGATTTTTTTAGCAATATACAAGTTCTTACTCCAACCAAAAAGGGTAAAATAGGAACAAAAGAATTAAATAAATATTTACAACAAGAGTTAAATCCCAAAACTGATGAAATATTAGAAAAAACATATGGTGATGTCGTCTTTAGAGAAGGTGATAGGGTTATGCAAATAAAAAATAATTATGATATTTATTGGGAAAAAGGAGATAAAAATAAATTAAGTACTTTTGAAGCTGGAACAGGAGTATTTAATGGAGAAATAGGAAGAATTGCCAAAATAGATAATACTGATAAACAAATAGAAATAGAGTTTGATGATGGGAAGATTGCTTGGTATGCTTTTTCAGAGCTTGATCAACTAGAACATGCTTATGCAATTACTATACATAAAGCTCAAGGAAGTGAGTTTGATGTTGTTATTTTAGCAATTCCACAATCTTCAAATATGTTACTTACAAGAAATTTACTGTATACAGGTATTACAAGAGCTAAAAAACTTTTAATAGTTATTGGAAGTAAAAATTTAATTGAATTTATGGTAAATAATTGTGATACTAAAAAAAGAAATACAGGATTAAAAATAAGATTTGAAACAATTTAAAGAGGCTTAAGCAAGGGTTTGCTTAAGCCTTTTTGTTAGGATATTATTCCTAAAAGAAGTTAAGGGGTTACGAAAGATATGCCATCAATTCCCCCCAAGAATTGATTCTAAGAAGTTGCAGTTGAGTTCCGAAACGTTTCTTGAAGAGTTCAAAAAGCCTTTCTTCATTTTTAAACAAGTAATACTCTCCTTTTTCTGCAATTTCTTTTGCTTCGGCGAGAAAACGTGTTATACCCTTCCGTTCACCTCCGTTAAAGAAAACATATATGTTTTCCACATCTGTTAAACAGAGGTAAGGAGAACCTTTGAAATTTATTGAAGTTTCTTTTAAGTATTCTTCATACAAAAAATCATTTTCAAAATTTTCAATAGTATCTTCCTCGACTTCTACAAATCTAAACCGTCTCATATGCGGTACCCCCTTAATAATTTTTAATAAAAACATTATAACATACTTTACATAATATTGCAAATTTTATAATAATTTTTTGTCGAAAACCTCTAAAAATATGACAAAACTTCTATTTTTTTTATGAAGGAAAAAAATATAAATTTTAGAATATTATTAAATGTAATTCAAAAGAAAAAGGAGGTAAAAAATTTGAGAGTAAATCATTATTTAGAGGACAAGCTATTACTTTTTGAAATTACGGAAGAATTAGATCATCATGAAGTTGAGAGAATAAGAAAAAGAGCAGATTATGAAATTCAAAGAGTTATGCCCAAAAAAGTTATTTTTGATTTTAAAAAAGTAAGTTTTATGGATAGTGCTGGAATTGGATTAATTGTTGGAAGATATAAATTTGCAAATTTATATGGAGCTAATACAGAACTTATAAATGTTAATGAGAAAGTAAGAAAAATATTTGAAATGTCTGGAGTGTTAAAAATAATACCAATTATTGATAATTACGGTTCAGAAAGAATAGGATAAAAAATTAATTTTAGGAGGAAAGAAATGAATAGAGATATAAAAAATGAAATGAAAATCGAATTTTCTAGTAAATCTGCTAATGAGGCTTTTGCTAGAATATCAGTTGCTGCTTTTGCATCACAATTAGATCCTACTATAGAGGAAATTGCAGATATTAAAACTTCAGTATCTGAAGCTGTTACAAATTCAATAATACATGCTTATCCAAATAGAGATGGAATAGTAAAATTAAGTGCAAAATTATTAGATGATGAGATAGAAATTGAAGTTTCTGATACAGGTGAAGGAATTGAAAATATTGAGGAAGCAAGAGAACCTTTATTTACAACAAAAGGTAATTTAGAAAGATCTGGTATGGGATTTACAATTATGGAAAATTTTATGGACAAGCTAAAAGTAGAATCTATTGTTGGAATTGGAACTAAAGTTACAATGATTAAAAAAATTAAAAAAAATAAAAGTTTAGAAAATACATATTAGGAGGCCAAAATGCAAGAAAGAGAGAAAACTCTTATTGCAAAAGCACAGCAAGGTGATAAGGAAATATTGGCACTAATTTTGGAAGAAAATAAACGGACTTATATGGAGTATTGTAAAAAGATTTTTAGGAAGAGGGTATGAAGCAGAAGATTTATATCAAATTGCATGTATAGGTTTTATAGAAGCAATAAAGAGATTTAATTTTGAATTTAATGTAGAGTTATCTACATATTCAGTACAGTATATGATTGGAGAAATAAAAAAATTTTTAAGAGATGATGGGATTATAAGAATAAGTAGAAGTGTAAAAGAATTAGGAATAAAAATAAAAGAATTAGATCGAATATATGTAGCTAAAACAGGAGAATCATTATGTGTAAAAAGACTTTCAGAAATTTTAGAATTACCTGAAGAGAATATATATATTGCGATGGATGCTTCAAAATGTGTTGAATCTATAAATGAGAAAATAGATGAAGATGGCAAAGAGTTAATTGATACTCTAGGAAGTGATGAAGATGAACAAACAAAAATTGTAGATAAAATAACAGTTTTAGAATTAATAAAAAAATTAAGTTCAAGAGATAGAAAAATAATAGATTTAAGATATTTTAAAGATAAAACTCAAAGTCAAGTTGCAAATATTCTAGGGATTTCACAAGTTCATGTTTCAAGAATTGAAAAAAAGATATTAAGTGATTTTCGAACTATGTTACTTGCTTAAAATTTCACAAAAGAGAGGTTAATTATTTTGAAAAAAATATTATTTTATTCGATTTTTATTATAATTTTGATTTTCACAATGCCAATTGTTTTTACAAATCAATTTGAAACTAAAGAAACTTCATCTGATGAAGTAATAGAAGAAATCCCAGAAGAAAAATTTGATTATGGACAATATAGTAATATAAAATTATTGCATGTTGCAACAGGAGAAGTTGAGAATATAGATTTAGATACATATTTATATGGAGTTGTATCTAGTGAAATGCCAGCAAATTTTGAAATGGAAGCATTAAAAGCACAAGCTGTAGTTGCAAGAACTTACACAATTTATCAAATAAAAAATGGTGGTAAACACCAAGGAATTGCAGATATGTGTGATAGTGCTAATTGTTGTCAAGCTTGGATTTCAAAAGAAAATAGATTATTAAGATGGGAAGAAAATTTAAGAGAAGAATATTGGAATAAAATTGTACGAGCAGTAAATGAAACAAAGGGAAAATTTGTATTATATAATGGTGAACCAATTAATGCTTTATTTCATAGTAATAGTGGTGGATCCACAGAATTATCTATAAATGTTTGGGGTGGAGATTTTCCATATTTTCAAACAGTTGAAACAGTTGGTGAAGAAGCATATAGTTCATATAATTCTGAAGTAGAAATGTCAAAAGATGAACTTATAAAACGTATGCTTGAAAAATATCCAAAATTTAAAATAGATTTTAAAAATCAAGAGTGTATAAAAATTTTAGAATATACAGATAGTATGAGAGTGAAAAAAATAAAAATTGGTAATACTGAAATAAGTGGAGTAGAAGCACGAGTATTATTTGAATTAAAATCTGCAAAATTTAATTTTGAAATTTTAGAAAATTCAATAAAATTTAAAGTTGTAGGATATGGACATGGAGTTGGATTAAGCCAGTGTGGAAGTGATGCTTTAGCAAAACAAGGAAAAAAATATGATGAAATTATAAAATATTATTATAAAGATATAGAAATTAGTGAATAATCTTCAAAAAAATGCAAATAATTATAATAATTATTTACTTTAATGGAGGTTTTTTATGGGAAGAAGAGATTTTTATGAAGAAGAAAAATTAAAAAGATTAGTATACATTTTTAGTGTAGTTTTAGTTTTATCAGTTGTATTATTTCTAACTATTTTTGTAATGTATAATAAAAGATTAAAAAATGAGTCTATGTCTAATTTAGAGAATTTAGGAATGATGGAAGATATTGTTCCAAATGATGAAATAGAGGAAACTAGTTTTTCAGATGATTTAGCAATACAAGATACACAAAATATTACAAATACAAATTCTACTACAAATACCAGTACAAACAAGTCTTCTACAAATACTGTGAAAAATGTAGTTAATACAGAGCCAGTATCAGCAGTTGTTGAAAATACTACTAATGAAGTACCAGAAGAAAAGACTGAAGAAGTTGTAGAAGAATTAAGTTTTAGTGCACCAGTTTCAGGAGAAATTTCAAAAGATTTTGCTTTAGATACTTTAATATATTCAAATACTTTAGAAGAGTGGACAACTCATTCAGGAATTGATATAAAAGCAGATAAAACAACTATAGTTACAGCTTCAGAAGCAGGAACTGTTGAAAGTATAAAAAATGATCCTAGATATGGTTTAACTATTACTATTTCACATAGAGATGGATTTAAGACTATATATTCTAATCTTTTAACATCAGAATTTGTTACTGAAAATGAAACTGTAGAAAAAGGACAAACAATAGGAACTGTTGGTGAATCTTCAAGTTTTGAAATTGCTGATGAACCACATTTACATTTTGAAATGTATAAAGATGGAACTTTAGTTAACCCTACAATATATTTAAAATAAAAAATTATTTAGCGACCTATAAAAATTTAGGTCGCTAAAATTATAAAAAAAAGCCTTTAATAATTATATTTTTTCATAACTTTGTATGTCGCAGCTTCCATAATATTAAAAAATAGTATGTAAGCTGCTCCAATCGCACTCACCTACGGTTCGTTTGGTCGCTTAACGCAGTTATTCAAAATATAATTATTGAAGGCTTTTTATTAGTATTTAGAATGATTCAAAAATTTTTTCCAAAATATTATATTGAAAAAAAATATATAATATGTTATAAATATAATATAAATTATACAGAAAAGAGGAATTTATAATGGATAAAAGAAAATTATTTGTGAAAATATTAGCAGGATTTTTATTATTAATGATGATATTTCCAATTTGTGCAACAGTAATAATTTCTTTATTAAATCGTTAGATAGATTGGAGAATAATAATGAATCAAACTTTACAAAATTTTTTTCAAAACTATATCTTTACTAATTTAAATAATTTAAGTTTATTAAGTATAGTAACAACTATATTAGATTTAACTATAGTAGTTTTTATAATTTATAAAGTATTTAATATATTAAAAGGTACTAGAGCTTGGCAATTATTGAAAGGAATAGCAATATTAATAGTAGTAACTCTTTTAAGTGAATTTTTACAATTAAAAATTTTAAATTATATTTTAACTTCATTAATGTCATATGGAGTAATAATGTTAATAATAGTTTTTCAACCAGAACTTAGAAGAGCTTTAGAGCAATTAGGAACTACAAATAGATTTAGCAGATTTTTAGGAATGGATCAAGATTTAAATGCTAAGAAAAAAGAGAATATATATAAAATAGCTATTGCTGCTACAGAACTTGCAAAACAAAAAAAAGGAGCATTAATAGTTATTGAAAGAGATATAAAAATACAAGATATTATTTCTACAGGAATAATAATGAATTCAGAAATATCACCACAAGTATTAGTAAATATTTTTGAACCAAATACTCCACTACATGATGGAGCTGTAATAATAAGTGATAATAAAATAGCTGCAGCATCTTGTATGTTACCACTTGCTGACGATAAAGATATAGCAAGAGAACTTGGTACTAGACATAGAGCAGCAATAGGAATTTCAAAAGAATCAGATGCTATGGTAGTTGTTGTTTCAGAAGAAACAGGAAAAATGTCTATAGCAAAAGATGGTACTTTAATAGCAGATGTAAGAGAAGATGTATTAAAGAAAATACTTATTAAAAATTTAATAAAAGAACCAATTCATCAACCAAAATCAAAAAAGGTTAAAGAGTAATTATTAATAAAACCCTAATTTAGGGTTTTTTGTTATTTATACAATAAATTAAAAAGTTGAAGTAATGTAAGAAAAATGCTATAATATATAGGAATTAAATACTAAAAGAGGATTATTATGAGAAATATAAAACTAATAATAGAATATGATGGAAAAGGCTTCAATCGGATGGCAAAAACAACCAAATAAATTAAATATACAAGGTGAAATAGAAAAAGCAATAGGAGAGATAACAGGAGAAGAAATAGAGTTAATTGCATCAGGTAGAACTGATGCAGGAGTTCATAGTGTAGGACAAACTGCTAATTTTAAAACAAATAGTAATATTCCAATAGAAAAATTTGCTATAGCTATTAATTCTAAATTGAAACAAAGTATAAGAATAAAAAGTGCAGAAGAAGTAGATGAAAGATTTCATAGTAGATATTCTGTAAAATCAAAAACATACAGATATACTATAAATAATAGTGATACAGCTAGTGCTATATACAGAAACTTAGAATATCATTTTCCTATAAAATTAGATGTTGAAAAAATGAAAGAAGCAGCTAAATATTTTGAAGGAGAACATGATTTTAAAGCATTTAAAGCAAGCGGAACTAGTAGTAAAAATAGTGTTAGAAAAATTTATAAAGCTGAAGTAATATGTAATGGAGATAGAATATATATAGAACTTACGGGTAGTGGTTTCTTGTATAATATGGTAAGAATAATAGCAGGAACTTTATTAGATGTTGGAATTGGAAAAATAAAACCTGAAGATATTCAAAATATAATTAATAGCAAAGAAAGATCAAAAGCAGGAAAAACACTTCCAGCTCAAGGATTATGTTTGATAAAAGTAACATATTAATTTTTTGTAGCAAATAAAGAATTAGTAGAATATTATATATAAATATTGTAAGAAAGCGGAGGTATTTATATATGAATACTTTACTAATTTTTTTTGCTATTCCAGTAGCAACAATAATTTTATCTGGAATATTAGAAACATTTATTAATTGTCCTTATAAAGTAGCTGGAATATTTTTTGCAATTTTTCTAGTAGTAGCATTCGCATTAGGTGGTACAGTAGAACTTTTAGTTGCTGCTATAATATATACATTTATATCATTTGTAACTGCTTATATTGTTATGCTATTTAGAAATAGACAAAATCATAATTGTAAATGCAATAATGATTTTAATACATTTCCAAGTATACCTTTTGGAAGATTTAGTAATGAAGCTCAAATCAATTCATTACCTGAAAATGATAATTCATCTTTTAACATGAATAATACTAATAACGATTATAGGTATAGATAAATATAAAAGAATGAATCAAGTTGATTCATTCTTTTATTGAAATAAAAATTAACTCATGATATAATTTATTAGGGTGATAAAAATAAAAATAGCAATAATTACAGATATACATGGAAACAGTGTAGCATTAAAAGAAATATTAAAAGATGCTGAAAAAAACGATGTAAAAGAATATATATTTTTAGGTGATTTAATTATTGATTTACCATTTGGTAATGAAACATTAGAATTAGTAAAAAATAGAAGTAATAAAGTTTTAAAAGGAAATAAAGAGCAATATATAATTGAATATGATAAGGAAAAATATAATTGGGAAAATATTCAGTTTAAAAATACTATATTTATGTATAATGAACTCTCAAAAGAAAATCTAGAATACGTAAAAAAATTACCACATTGTATGAGTTTAGAGTATGAAGGAGTAAAATTATTGGTTGCACATGGTTCTCCAAAATCAGTTGAAGAACAACTAAAACAAGAAAAAAGAGAATTACTCGACTATTATACTAGAAACTTAAAGGAAGATTGCTTAATATTTGGACATATTCATGAAAAAATGTGGTATGAGACTATTAATAATAAAATAGTTATAAATGCTGGTTGTGCTGGTGTATCACCATTTTATAAAGGACAAGCTGAATATATAATTTTAGAGGTTTCAAATGGAAAAGTAAATAATATTGATTTAAGATTAGTAGATTATAATATTGAAACTATTAAAAATAAAATAATAAAATGTGGGATATTAGACATAGATAAAACTTTAATGAATTTAACTTATCTTAGTATTAGTGGAAATGGAAAAATAAGATATGATTTTTTTCATGAAGCAAAAAAAATAATGATTGAAAGAAATAAAAAGTTATATAGAGATGATGCAAAAGGAATTTTTAAATATTTTAAATTATATGATGATGATATTTGGCTTGGATTAGCGGAAAAGTATAAAGAATATTTTGTATTTAAGTAAAGGATATTGGTATGAGATTAGATAAATTTTTAAAAGTAAGTAGAGTTATAAAAAGAAGAACTGTTGCAAATGATGCAGCAGATAGTGGTAGAGTTTCTGTGAATGGAAAAGTTGTAAAACCAAGTTATGAAGTAAAAGTAGGAGATATTGTTGAAATAAAATTTGGAGATAAAATTTCCAAATTTCAAATTTTATCCATTCCTAAGGTTCAGAGTAAGAATTTACAAGAAGTAATAAAAATATTATAAACCAAATAATTGATTTAAAAAACGATTTCTAATAAAATAGAAATCGTTTAATTATTATTACACATCATAAATATCAACTTGACAATTTTTTATTCTAACAACTTCTTCATTTTCAGTAGGAACTCCATTAAAGTACCAACCAGCTGATCTTAAGAAAAATCCATGTGAACAAATTAATACATTTTCATATTTATTTTTATATTCTTTAATAACATCATCTAAAAAATCAAATACTCTTTTTGTATAAGTTTTACAATCTTCTCCATTTTTAACAGGTACATTTTTGGTATAATATCTAATTTCATTAAAAATTTCTTCAGAATTAGGCATACCTTCATAAACTCCTAAATCTCTTTCTATTGCACGATTATCTACTATAATTGGAACATTTCTATCTTCATTTATAATTTCAGCTGTTTGTTTTGCACGGATAAGTGGAGAGGTAATTATTATATCTATTGGAATATTTTTTAATTTTTCTTTTGTTTCTTTAGCTTGTTCAATTCCAGTTTCATTTAATGGAATATCAACTTGACCAGCAGCTTTTTTTAAAGTATTCCATTCTGTTTTTCCATGTCTAATTATAATTAATTTCATAATTGTTCTCCTTATTAATTTTTCCTATTATATGATATAAATTTTAAATTGTAAAGCTATACATTATATTGATAAATATAATTAAATGTGATATATTTCATACGAACATATAAAGGAGGGGTAATTATGCCAGATTTTGTACATTTGCATGTCCATAGTGAATATAGTTTATTAGATGGAATGTGTAGAATTAAAGATTTACCTAAAAGAGCCAAAGAATTAGGAATGAAAGCAATAGCAATAACAGATCATGGGGTAATGTATGGAGCAGTAAATTTTTATAAAGAATGTATTAAAGAAGGTATAAAACCTATTATAGGATGTGAAGTTTATGTTGCAAATAGAACTAGATTTGATAAAGAAGCAGGAATAGATGATAATTATTCACATCTTATTTTGCTTGCAAAAAATAAAATAGGGTATCAAAATTTAATAAAATTAGTATCTTTAAGTTTTACAGAAGGATATTATTATAAACCTCGTATAGATACAGATATATTAGAAAAATATAGTGAAGGGCTAGTTTGTTTAAGTGCTTGTTTGGCTGGAAGTGTTAATAAAGCTATTTTAAATGATGATTTAGAAAAAGCTAAAGAAATTGCTTTATGGCACAAAAAAGTATTTGGAGATGATTATTATTTAGAAATTCAAAATAATGGACTTCCTGAGCAAGTAATGGTTAATCAAAAATTAATACAACTTTCTAGGGAACTAGGTATTCCTCTTGTTGCAACAAATGATGCACATTATTTAAAAAAAGAAGATAGTTATAATCATGAAATCTTACTTTGTATTCAAACTGGTAAGAAAATGACAGATGAAGATAGAATGAGATTTGAAACTGATGAATTTTATATAAAAACACCAGAAGAAATGGCAGATTATTTTTCTGCTGTTCCAGAAGCAATAGAAAATACGGTAAAAATTGCAGATAAATGTAATTTTGATTTTGAATTTGGTGTTACAAAACTTCCAAATTATGATGTACCAGAAGAGTTTGCAACACATGAGGAATATTTTAGAAAATTAACTTGGGATGGTATTAAAAAAAGATATGGTGAAAATTACAGTAATGAAGTAAAAAATAGAGCAGAATATGAACTTGGAATAATTTCAAAAATGGGATATATTGATTATTACCTTATTGTGTGGGATTATATAAATTATGCTAAATCTGTAGGTATTCCAGTAGGACCTGGACGTGGTTCTGGAGCTGGTTCGATAGTAGCATATAGTATAGGAATAACAGATATAGATCCATTAAAATACAATTTACTTTTTGAAAGATTTTTAAATCCTGAAAGAATAAGTATGCCTGATTTTGATGTGGATTTTTCTGATGAAAGAAGACAAGAAGTAATAGATTATGTTGCAAGAAAATATGGTAGAGATCATGTTTCTCAAATTATAACATTTGGAACTATGTCTGCAAAAAGTGTTGTAAGAGATGTTGGAAGAGTTTTAGATGTACCTTATTCTGATGTTGATAAAATTGCTAAAATGATTCCATTTGAAATTCATATGACTTTAGATAAAGCATTAGAACAAAATAGAGAACTAAAAGAGCAATATGAAGCAGATGAAACAACAAAAAGAATTATAGATATAGCAAGAGGTTTAGAAGGTATGCCTAGAAATGCTTCTACTCATGCTTGTGGAGTTGTAATAACAAAAGATCCAGTAGATACTTATGTACCTTTATGTACAAATGATGGAAACGTTGTTGCACAATATACAATGGTTTTATTAGAAGAGCTTGGTCTTTTAAAAATGGACTTTTTGGGTTTAAGAACATTAAGTGTTATAGCAAATTGTTTAGAACTTGTAAAGCAAAATAGAGGAATAGATGTAAAATTTGATGACAATATGGATGATCCAAATGTTTATAAATTATGGCAAGAAGGAAAATCTTTTGGAATATTCCAATTTGAAAGTGCAGGTATAACTTCATTTATGAAAGAATTAAAACCAGATTGCTTTGAAGATATTGTTGCTGGAGTTTCTTTATATAGACCAGGTCCAATGGATCAAATTCCAAGATATATTAAAGGAAAACTAAATCCAGGTCATAATGAATATACTCATCCAGCATTAGAGCCAATATTAAATGTTACCTACGGCTGTATGGTTTATCAAGAACAAGTTATGCAAATAGTTAGAGATTTAGCAGGATACTCTCTTCGGAAGAGCAGATTTAGTTAGACGTGCTATGGGAAAGAAAAAGCTTGATGTAATGGAAAAAGAAAGAGAAGTATTTATAAATGGACAAGTAGATGAAAATGGGAATGTTGAAGTACCAGGTTGTGTAAGAAATGGTATTGATGCAAAATCTGCAAATAAAATTTTTGATGAAATGGCAGAATTTGCAAAATATGCGTTTAATAAGTCACATGCAGCTGCATATGCAGTAATTTCTTATAGAACAGCATTTTTAAAATGTTATTATAAAGAAGAATTAATGGCAGCAACTTTAAATAGTTTTTTAGGAAATTTAGATAAAATTCCTGTATATATTCAAGATTGCAAGGATATGGGAATTGAAATATTAAATCCTAGTATAAATTTGAGCAAAACAAAATTTACTGTTATAGATAATAAAATACGTTTTGGACTTGGAAGTATTAAGAATGTAGGAGTTGCAGTAATTGATAGCATTGTTCATGAAAGAGAAAAAAATGGACCATTTGAAAGTTTTACATCTTTTTGTGAAAGAATAAAAGATGAATCAGTAAATAAAAAATGTATTGAAAGTTTAATAAAAGCTGGAGCTTTTGATGAGTTCGGAAAAACTAGAGCAACACTTCTTGCATCATTTGAAACAATTATAGATACAATAAATAATGAAAGCAAAAATAAAATTGAAAATCAAGTATCTATGTTTGATTTAATGAATGAAGATGAGCAAAATATAGAAACCAAAAAATATACTTTTATAGAAAAAGAAGAAATGCCTGAAAAAGAATTATTAATTTTAGAAAAAGAAATGTTAGGTGTTTATATAACAGGCCATCCATTAGATAAAATTAGAAAAGCTGTAGAAAATCAAACTAATATTAATACATTTAATATGATAAAAATTAATCAAGAAATGGAAGAATTCGGAAAAACTAGTGATTATAAAGATGGACAATATGTTAAATTTATTGGTGTTGTTTCAAAAATAACAAAAAAATTTACAAGAAAAAATACTACAATGGCATTTGTTTCATTAGAAGATTTTTATGGAACAGCAGAAATAATAGTATTTGATAGTGTATATTCAAAGGTGAGCAATATACTTGTAAATGATAATATATTATTTGTAGAAGGCAGATTAAGTTTAAGGGAAGATGAACCTGTAAAGATAGTTGCATCTAACATAAAGGAGTTTTCAGAAGAAAATAATGATATAAAAAAACAAGATATACCTATAAAACAAATAAAAACACTTAATATAGATATTACTAATTTGTCTGAAGAACAAAAACAAAGGTTAAAAGGAGCAATAAAATTTTTTACAGGCGATAGAGCAAATGTAAAATTAGAGATTACAGATAATGAACAAATAAAACCTTGTGGAGGTATATTTTTAACAGATAGAATACTAGAAGAATTCAAAAAAATTGTATCTGAAACAAATGTGAAAATTTATTAAATTGTATTGAAAAAAATAGTAAAAGAAGGTATAATCAAAACAGAAAATATTTAGACAAGTAAGGAGAAGGTTATGAAAAAAGAAGATGGATTGTCTATAATTTCATTAGTGTTAATAATTGTAATATTGTTAGTTGGTTTAGGTTTTGCAGTTAATAAAATTTTTGGAAAAGATGGTGTTATTGATCAATTCAAAGAAGCAGATAATGAATATAATAAAACTGAAATAGTAGATAATCTTAATTTAATAGTAAAAGAAAAATATGTTCTAGATTCAAAATATGCAACAGAAAACAATATAGTCGTTAGTGAAATATGTAATCCTAATACTCTTTTTGGATATCTTTTAGAAAAAGGATATATAGAAGAGTTAAAAGATATAAATGATAATGTTGTTGCTGATCAATATTACGTTAATGCGGATTTGTTTAAAGGAGATATAGCTTCAAATGCTATAAATGCAAACGGTTCTAATAGTAATGGAACAAAGGTATATAAAGTCAAAAAAGTTGATGATAAATATATGATTTATTTTGTTGATAAATATGGTAATGAAGAAGAACTTGGAGAATTGAACTTAAATCCAGAAGTATAAAAAATGCAGGCTTATTTAAAAGCCTGCATTTTACATTAATTTAAACCATAAATATTTTGTTCAATTAAAGTATTTGCTCTTTTTACAGTTTTGGGATTATCAGATTTTAAAGAATTTTCAATAAATTCAGGATGTTCTATTAAAAATTGTTTCATAGAACCATCTGGATCTTTTACGAAATTTCTTAACATTGTTAATTGTTTTTCATTTATAACTCCAAGCTCTTTTGCTTTAACAAATAAATTATCATCTATTTGTAATAGTGAAAAGACTTTAACGCCAGAGTTTGTAAGTGTTTCAGTACCACCATTCATTCTATCTACAGCAAAAATACTCCAAATTATATTAGAACCAAGATTATTAACAGATGGAATCCAACTTCTTGTAAAGCTTGCAGACCAATTTAATAAATCAGCTATATGTAAGAATTTTTTATCTTTAATTTCTGAAACAAGTTTAGATTCAGAAAAATTACTATTACTTAATACTGTAGTTAAATCTTTATAAATTGTTACATGTGGTTTATTAAGAAGATAAGCAATAATATTTGAGAAAAACCAATCTCTTCTTTCTCCACCAGAAATATAATCTATTTGGCTTATATCAATATTTTCTTCAATATATTTTTTCATTTCATCAATAATATATTTGTAGATTTCATTTGAATTATAATGTTCTAAAACTTTATTAAATATATGTGATGGAATATTAGTTTTATCTTGAGTTTCTAGTTCATTGTCTATAAAAGATAACAAGTTTTTTGAATCTTCTTCACTACCATAAAGGTAATCTGCGTTTACAAAGTAAGGTCCAATTTTTCCTGATGTATACCAAAAAGGATTATTTTCATCTGCAACTTTAAATGCACTTGTTTCAAATAATAATGACATTAATTTACTCATATTTACCTCCAAAATTTTTTTTAATCATATAGTAAAAAGTAAAAAATGTCAATCAACTATATATGTAATTGACGTAAAAAAATAAATATGATAGGATAAATAAAAAATATAGGAGATATTTTTAAAATGTTATTTTTTATAATATCAATGTTGATAATAGTGGCATTATTAATAATGGCTAATGATATAATGTTTAATAGAAGAAGGTTAATAGGAATAAAAGTTATAGAATTTATATTATGTATAGCTTTAATCTATTATTTATTTGTTAGTACTTCTACATATATTGTTAAGAAAAATAATATAGAGCATCAAATTAAAGAAAATTCGTTATTAAATAGTCCTATGATAGAATATGATATAGATGGTACAATAAAGGGGAAAGATACAATAGGTGGCTTTTTATATAAACATTTTGTATATGATGTTTTTGATGCACATACACAAATAAGTAAATCTGAATATATAAAAAATAATATAATTGTTATGGTTGTTGCATGTATATATTTAGTATATTGGATAGTGTTATTATTATTGTTTGAAAAAGAAGAAGTAAGTGGATATAAAATTGTTAGTGATGAAGAATTATTTGATAAATATAATCCATTAATGGCAGCATGTATTTCTCAAAATAGAAATATAATGTGTAGAGATGTAATTGGATTAATTTTAAATCTTATTGATAGAAAGGTAATTAACTTAAGAGTTGTTCCTGATGAGAAAGCTAAAGTAGTAGGTTATAGATATATGATTTCTGAAAATACAGAATCAGAAATCAAATTAGATATGATAGAAAAAGAAATATATGATTGGATATTTGAAGATGTACCTAATTTTATGAATGGTTCTTCTTACTATGATTATATTAAAAAGTCAGAAGAAGGTGTAATAGAAATTGATTTAGTAAAAAGAATAAAAGCAATTACTGAATCAGAAGACACTTATGGAAGGCTTAAAGAGTTAAATTATAATGTTAAAAGAAGATTGCAAGCAATGGGTGCAAACAAAGAATCTGTTCCACCATTATTAAAACTACTTAACAATGTTCTTATAATAATTAGTGGATGTTTAGTTGCAAATCATATATTAAAAAATGGAATGGATATTACAATAACTAATTTACAAGCAGTATATGCAATGTTTATAATGATATTTGCAATTATAATAATACCTGTTATATATGTATTTTCTTTAGTTTGCATAGAATTTATGAGAATAATATTTAGATTTCTCAGTCAAATAACAGAAGGATATACAGGTCGAATGTTAATTGCAAAATCAATATCTATAGCATTAGCTACTTTTATAGTTATTGTAATTTATGCTTTTTTTGCAAAAGATTATTATATAATTTATGATATATTCTTACTTGGAGTAACATCATTAATAATATTTACAGATGATTATATGTTAAAGCACGATTCTCAGATTTTAAATGATTTCTATAATTTAAAAAGAATAGAAAAAAATCTTGAAGAATATTCACTTATGAAAAATGAAAATATTGAATATATGAAATTATGGGATAAGTATTATGCATATGCAGTTGCTTTTGGAATACCAGCACCTGTTAATGAAGAAATAGAAACTGTATATGATAATACAAAAATTGTAACAAAGCCAAATGTAGAAGCAGTTTATTATGTATGTAAAAGTTATTTAGAAGTAATGTGGGATATGGAATTTTATGATAATAAATCAAAGATAGATATATCAAAATTTTTATAATATAGGAGAAAATTATGAAGAAAAATGGAAATGTAAAAATAGTAGTTATTTTATTAATTATTGCAATAGCAGTTATTGTAGGAATGGGTATTTATATATACAATATTAATACCAGAAAAGCTACTTTAGAAGAAAATGTAAAATCATTAGATAGTGAAATAAGTAGTCTACAAGATACTATTAAAGTTCAAGAAAATGAAATGAAAGATAGTAAAGAAGTTTCCAATAAAACTAATGAAACAGAAAAGCAACCAGTAAAAATAGAAGGAATATATGAGATTGATGGAAATGAAAATTCTGAATTAATATTTTACACTTTTTCTGGAAATAAAGTTACATATGAAGCTTTACATACCCAAGAGGGAACTTTTGAAATTGTAGATGATAAAATAAAAATAACTTATGATGTTGCATATGGACCAGAAGGAGAAAAACTAGATGATTTTCCAATTGGTAAAGAAGAGGAATTAACAATTATAGATGAAAACACATTAGTTAGTGTAGTAAAAAATGATAGCGGAACATTTTCAAGTTTATATAAGAAAAAAATTTAGTAATTATATTTTGCTTTCTCATAATTGAAAGGTTTTTAATGTTTTAATATTGAAAAAAAGTATTATAAATGATAGAATGAAAAAAATTATTGAGGAGGTAAAATATGATTACATTACTAAAAAATGGAAATGTGGTAGATTATGCAAGTAAAACAAATGAAAAATTAGATATTCTAATTGAAAATGATAAAATTATAAAAATTCAAAAAAATATTAATGTACAAGCAGATAGAATTATTGATTGTGCAGGATATATTGTTATGCCTGGAATGGTAGATATGCACTGCCATTTAAGAGAACCAGGTGGAGAACATAAAGAAACTATAGAAACAGGTTCAAAAAGCGCTGTTGCTGGTGGATTTACAACTATTTGCCCTATGCCAAATACTAATCCAACTCCAGATAGCGCTATTGTTTTGAAAGAAATTATAGATAAAGCAAAAAAAGTTAATCTTTGTAATGTATTACCTTTTTCAAGTGTAACAAAAGGAGAAAAAGGTCAAGAATTAGTTGATTTTAAGTCTCAATTAGAAGCAGGAGCTATTGCTTTTTCAGATGATGGAATGCCAGTTGAAAATGCAGCAATGATTAGGGAAGCAATGATTGAAGCAAATAAATTAGGAAGTTTTGTTTCAGAACATTGTGAAGAAAAATCAGTATCTGCTGGAGCAATAAATGCAGGACCAATAGCAGAGAAATTAGGAGTAAAAGGTGTATTACCAGAAGCAGAAGAAATAATGGCTTCAAGAGATATTGTTATTGCCGAAACAAATAAATTACATACACATATTTGTCATATAAGTACAAAAACTTCTGTAGACATGATAAGAAGTGCTAAAGCTAGAGGAGTAAATGTAACTTGTGAAACTTGTCCACATTATTATAGTTTTACTGTAGATGAAGTTTTAGAATCTGGTGTTAATGCAAAAATGAATCCACCATTAAGAGAAGAAAAAGACAGATTAGCAATAATTGAAGGTATTAAAGACGGAACAATAGATGCAATAATAACTGATCATGCACCACATGCAGAAGATGAAAAAGCCAAAGGTTTAGCTACAGCTCCTAATGGAATTATAGGTTTTGAAACAGCACTTGGTGCTACAGTTACAAATTTAGTTGAACCAGGTTATATTTCATATTTAGATATGGTAAGAGTAATGTCATATAATCCTTCAAAATTATTAGGAATTGATAGAGGAGAAATTGCTGAAGGAAAGATTGCAGATATAACAATTTTTGACCCAAATAGAGAATATGTATTTTTAAAAGAAAATATTGTTTCAAAATCTAAAAATACACCTTGGATAAATAAAAAGTTAAAAGGTCAAGTAAAATATACAATAGTTTCAGGGAGAGTTGTATATGAAAGAATATAATAAACTTGTTAGAGATAATCAAAATATAATAATATATCTTTTGAAGAGGTAGAGAAAATAAGATTAAATAAGAAAAAAGAGAGGAGGTTTTTCTAAAAAGATATTTTTAGAGAAAGTTGAATAATAAATGAAAACAATAGATAGATTAATAGAGAAAATAAAACAAACAAATAATCCTACAGTTATAGGAATAGATACAAGGTATGATATGGTGCCAGATTGTGTAAAAAATAAATATTCAAAAGATATAGATGGAATGTGTAAAGCAATGCTTGAATATTGTAAAGCATTAATAGATGCTACATGTGATATTATTCCAGCAGTAAAATTACAAAGTGCATATTTTGAAATGTATGGAATAGAAGGAATTAAATTATATAAAGAATTAATAGATTATTCTCGAGAAAAAGAAATGATTGTAATGGCAGACGTAAAAAGAGGAGATATAGGTAGTACATCTGCTGGATATTCAAAAGCATATTTAGGAAAAAATATAATTAATGAAAAAGAAGAAGGAATTTTTGATGTAGACTTTGCAACAGTAAATCCATATATGGGATCTGATTGTGTAAATCCTTTTGTAGAAGATTGTAAAAAATATGAAAAAGGTATATTCGTTTTAGTAAAAACTTCAAATAAATCATCAGGAGAATTACAAGATTTAAAATTAAAAGATGGAAAAACAGTTTATGAAAAAGTAGCAGAACTTGTAAATTCTTGGGGGAAAGATTTAGTTGGAGAATATGGATATAGTAGTATTTCAGCAGTAGTTGGAGCAACTTACCCAAAACAATTAAAAGAATTGAGAGCTCTTATGCCAAATGCTTATTTCTTAATACCTGGATATGGTGCACAAGGAGGTAAAGCAGAAGATATAGCACTTGGATTTGATAAAAATGGTTTAGGTGGAATAGTAAATGCAACTAGAAGTCTAATGTGTGCTTATAAATCAGATATGTGGAAAGATAAATTTGGTGAAGAAGAATATTTTAAAGCTACAAGAGCAGAAGCAATTCGCATGAGAGATGAATTGAATAGTGCAATAAGTAAAATATAAAAAAGGAGGAAATATGGGAGTAAAATTAAAATGTGAGTTAGTAAAAAAAGAAAAACTTACAGATCGGAATTTATAAGTTTTCTGTGAAAGCACCTGAAATTGCAAAAACTGCAAAACCAGGACAATTTTTGGAAATTAAAGTTTCTGAAACAGGAGAACCTTTTTTAAGGAGACCAATAAGTATTTATAATCTTGATGGAGATATAGTTGAATTTATATTTCAAGTAAAAGGAAAAGGTACAAAACTTTTATCTGAATTTGAAATAGGTAGTAAAATAGATATAATGGGGCCACTAGGTTTTGGAACATTTAAAGTTCAAGAATATAATAATGTAGCTATAATAGGTGGAGGAATAGGAACATATCCATTATATGAATTAACAAAAGAATTAAAAGGAAAAACAAATATAAATGTTTATTTGGGATTTAGAGATAAAAATTTAGTAACTTGTGAAAAAGAATTTGAAAAAATAGGATTAAACAAACTTGTTATCACAACAGATGATGGAAGTTATAAAGAAAAAGGTTTTGCAATAGATTTTATGAAAAAAGATATTGAAGAACATAAAGTAGATATGATTTTTGCTTGTGGACCATTACCAATGCTTAAAGCAGTTAGAAAATATGCAATAGAAAATAATATACCTTGTCAAATTTCTTTAGAAGAAAGAATGGGCTGTGGAATTGGAGCATGTTTAGGTTGTGCAGTAAAAGTTATATCTGGAGAAGAACCAAGATATGGTCATGTTTGTAAAGAAGGTCCAGTATTTAATGCACAAGATGTTGAGATTTAGGAGAATACGATGGAAAAAGAAATTAATATTTTTGGAATAAAAATTGAAAGAAAAAAAATAAGCAATTTTATAAAATTAGCTTCTAAAATAGGATTAATAATTCTAATATTAGGAAGTATATTTATATTAAATCATTCAGTCTTATTAAGTCCAGATGATTATAATTATACATGGGTACAAGGCTCTAATATGACAAAAAGAGTTGATAGTATAGAAAATTGTATTGAAACAGCTAAATTTTTCTATAATAATTGGACAGGTAGAATAATACCACATGTATTAGTAGGAATTTTTAGAAATTTGAATCCAATGGTATTTGAAATTGTAAATACATTAGTTTTTATGTTATTTGTAATAGTTATAACTAAAGTTTTAAATAAAAAATCAAGTTTTTTAGGAATACTTTCAGTTTTTGGATATTTAGCTTTTAGTATGATGTTTGGTGAAAAATTTGCATGGATTAGTGGATCACTAAATTATTTATGGCCAAGTGCATTTTTAGCAATTTTTATATATTTTGTTTATAACTATTTTATTGGTGAAAAAGAATTAAATAAGTTACAAAAAGTATTGTTAATTTTATATTCATTTATTGTAGGATTTTCACATGAAAATGTTGCTTTTGTAGGTGGAGCATTTTTAGTATGTTTAATTTTATTTAATATAAAGAAAGTTTTAAAATTTGATTTAAAAAAGAAAATAACTATATCTTTAATTTTCATAGTATTTTGTTTAGGTGCTTTTGCAACAATATTTGCACCAGGAAATTTTAAAAGAGTTAATGAAACAGATACAAGTTTTTCATGGCTATTTTTACAAAATTATAAAGATAATATAAAAGTACTTATAGTAACTGGTATAAGTATTATAACAGTATTTGTTTTAAATAATATTGAACTTATAAAAACTGAAAAATTAAAATCTTTTATAAGTTTAAAAAAATTTAATTT
The DNA here is from genome assembly GCA_947596225.1 of uncultured Clostridia bacterium. GTDB lineage: Bacteria > Bacillota > Clostridia > TANB77 > CAG-508 > Scatovivens. The sequence continues at coordinate 38,812 of CANQEX010000004.1, forward strand.
TGATATTGTAAAAGAAGAAATTTTATATTTTTTATTACCAGCATTAATTGCAACAATACCAATGGCAATTATATCATATTTTCCACCAAGAGCTTTTTTAGCATATGAAGTAATGTTTATGATTATATTTTCAAAAAATGTTTGTTTTATAGCAAAATATTTTGAAAAACATGAAATATTAATTGCAATAGCTTCAATAGTACTTACTCTAGTTGTTTTTGGCAGATTTTCACCAAGTACATTACGGACAAATTAATTATATAATACCTTATAAAAATAAAGTAACAAAACAATATGAAGAAGCTGTTCAAAGAGGAGAAAAAGATGTATTAGTAAGTAAATTTGAATATGCAAATTGGATACATCAAGAAGACTGGATAAATATAGCAAACTTTTTTCCAGAATTTAATTATCATATGCCTGTTAATGCTTTAATATCAAATTATTATGGATTTGATAGACTTACAGCTATAGGAGATGTAGATTATTTAATAGAACTTGAAGTTGATACAGAAGGTATAAATAATTATACCTTAATTGATAAAACTACAGAAACTGAAATACAACATATGGAATATGATAACCACATTAGATATTGTATACCTCAAGATCAATTAGGAAAATATGTATTAGATTGTAGGGAAAATGGTTTAGCAGATAAGATTTTAGATTTTAAAGTTAAATATATAGGTGGAGAATTATCTAAAGAAGAAGTAAGTATAAATGACTTAATTATTTCAGAATAATTATATAAAAGGAGATTTATTATGAAAACAGAAGTAAATTTATGTGGAATAAAAATGAAAAATCCAGTTACAGTTGCATCTGGTACATTTGGTTATGGTAGAGAATATTCTGGATATATTGATTTAAATAAATTAGGAGGAATAATTACAAAAGGAACATCTTTAAAGCCAAGAGGAGGAAATCCATCACCAAGAATTTGTGAAGTACCTGGAGGTTTATTAAATAGTATAGGACTTCAAAATCCGGGAGTTGAGTATTTTGCACAATTTGATTTACCATGGCTTAGATCTTTTGATACAAAAATTATAGTAAATGCTTGTGGAAGTACAATAGAAGATTATGTAGAACTTTGTAAAATTTTAAATAAATTAGATATAGATGGTGTTGAACTTAATCTTTCATGCCCAAATGTTAAAGCTGGTTGTTTAGCTTTTGGAACAACTTATGAAGGTGTAAAAGAAGTTACAAGCAAAGTTAGAAAAGTATTAACAGATAAACCTTTAATTGTAAAATTAACTCCAAATGTTTCAGATATAACACTTCCAGCAAAAGGAGCAGAGGATGCTGGAGCAGATGGAGTATCTGGAATAAATACAATACTTGCAATGAAAATAGATATAGATAAAAGAAAGCCTGTTCTTGCAAATAATACAGGAGGTCTTTCTGGCCCAGCAATAAGATCTGTTGGTGTAAGAATGGTATATCAAATGTCACAAGCAATCAAAATTCCAATTTTAGGAATGGGTGGAATTGTAAATGGAGATGATGCAATAGAATATATGCTTGCAGGAGCAACAGCAGTTTCTATAGGTGCTGGTAATTTTATGGATCCCGAAACAAGTATAAAAACTATTGAAGGAATAGAAAATTATATGAAAAAACATAATATAGAAGATATAAATTCTATAATAGGTACTGTGAAAATGAATTAATTAAAAAAGAAGGTAAAGTTATGAAGGTATTGTTGGTTATTATAGGAATAGTAGTAGTGTTTTTGATATATAAATTTAATGTTTATATTAGATTAAAAAATAAAATAAAACAATCAAAATCAGGAATAGAAGTATATTTGAATCAAAGATTTGATTTAATTCCTAATTTAGTAGAATGTGTAAAAGGGTATGCCAAATATGAGGCAGAAACTTTTTCAAAAATTACTCAGTTACGTCAAGAGTATAATAGTGAAAGAGATAAAAACTTAAGAAAGGGTGCAGAAGTAAATGATGAGTTCAACAAATTGTTAGCAATAGGTGAGAATAATCCTAATTTAAAAGCAAGTGAGCAATTTTTGAATTTACAAAAAAATCTTACTAAAATAGAAAGCCAATTACAAGCTTCTAGAAGAGTATATAATGGTGATGTTACTTTATATAACACTACTATTACTAGCTTTCCTGATAATATTTTATCTAAAATATTTGGATTTAAACAAGAAGAACTTTTTGAAATAGAAGAATATAAAAAAGAAAATATAAAAATAGATTTGTAATAAAAAGAGGAAAATAAAATGGAAAAAGCTTTTGAAGAAAGTTTTGAAAAAATTTATCAAAATATTTATGATAATTGTTCAGAAAAATTAAATGAAGTTAAAAGTAAAAAAAATAAATTTTTAGCTATTATTGGAATTGTGTTGGTTATTTTTAATTTATTAATATTTATTTTTGAGGTGAAAAATTTATTATTTTTAACAATTTCAATATCAGTTGCTATTATGATTTTACTTTTTGTAGTTGGAAATGAAAATTATAGAAAATTATATAAATTATATGTTATACAAGATCTTGTAAAAGAATATAATGAAAAATTTTCTTATGATCCTAAAATTGGTATATCACGTTCTGAATATTTAAGTTCAGGTTTTGATACAGGATTTAATGAATATTATTCAGAAGATAGAATATATGGAATATTAGATTCTGGGGAAGATTTTCAAATTGCAGAAGTTGCTACATATGAGGTTAGTAATTATAAAAATGCAAATGGTGAATATAAAGAAGAAAAAACATTATTATTTAGAGGAATGTATGGAGTTATTAATTTAAAAAATAGTGTTTCTACACAAATCAAAGTAATAAGTAATTTTGATTTAAGAAAATTTGATAAAAATAGAGTGGAAGTAGATTCATCAGAATTTGAAAAATTTTATGATTTAATTACTAAAGATAAAATCAAAGCAATGAGAATTTTTACAGCAGATTTAATTGAAAAGTATATTGATATTGTAAGAGATAATAAATATGGTTTTGAATTAAAAATAGAAGATAATAAAATATATTTTAGATATAAATGTAATAATATCTTTGAGCCACCAATATTAAAAACAGGTTTAGACAAGAATCTTGTAAAGAAGTACTATAAATTAATTTATTATCTTATAGAAATTGTTAAAAGTACTATTGAAAATATAAATGAAATAACAGATTAAATATAAAATACTTGATTTTTATTAAACATTATGTTAATATTTAATAAATACGATGAAGAAGAGGAGTAAACAAAAAACTACTAGAAAGAGAAAAGAAGTGATACGCTGAGAGCTTCTTATAGGAAGATTTGTTGAAGGTAGCTTTGGAGTAGATATGCAGAAACTAAGTAAGTATATCCGTTTAAGAGACGTTAAAAACTTAAAAGAGATGTTTATTTTAGAGTTATAAAATAAATAATTAAGGTGGTACCGCGAAAACTCGCCCTTATGCAAAGCATAAGGG
>CANQEX010000005.1 GCA_947596225.1 uncultured Clostridia bacterium
TCTATTAATTCATATTCTTTTGTACCATATCCTAATTTAGTTGCTGAATCTATTGTATGTGTACCATGTCTTGAATTTATTCTTTCTAATAAATGATCTTTTCCTGGATCATCAGATTTTTTTACTAAATCTATACAAGCTTGATCTATTGCAACAGGATCTAATGATGATAAAATACCTATATCTTTCATACAAGGATCTTCTGCAACTGCACAACAATCACAATCAACAGACATATTGCACATAATATTTATAAAAGCAATATTGCCATTAAAATGTTTTACTACTGATTCAGCAGAATCTGCCATTGCTTCTAAAAATTTATCTTGCTCTGGCAAACTCTCCCAAAACTTATTTTGATCTTTTTCTTTGCCAGCAGAATGTATCCAAGTTTTTCCTTCTGAAGAAGCACAACCTATTGATAATTGTTTTAATGCTCCTCCATATCCTCCCATTGGATGTCCTTTAAAATGTGAAAGAACTAACATTGAATCATAGTTTGCTAAATTTTTTCCAACAAAGTTTTGTTTTAAAATTTTTCCATTTGGAATTTCTAAAACTAAATCTGGTCCAACTTCATCCATTAAATCTACATTAAAATATTTAGTCCAACCATGATTTTTTAATAATTTCAAATGTTTATCACTATAATTTCTTTCACCTTCATATGCAGTATTACATTCAACAACTGTACCATTAACATATTCAACCATTGGTTTCATAAATTCTGGATGAAGATAATTTTGATTTCCTTCTTCTCCAGAATGAACTTTAACAGCAACCTTTCCTGGTAACTCTTTATTTAGTGCTTTAAACATTTTTACAACACTCTCAGGAGTAAGCACTTTTGTAAAATAAACTTTAGCTTTTTCCATATTTTTAATCCTTTCTATTTTTATATTGATATTTTATCACAAATATTATTTATTAACCATTATTTTTTTTACCTATGTAGAAAAATCCATTTGATTTATTACCATTCATTGTAGTGAAAATTAATTTTTGATATTCTAGTTCATTAAATTCTTTTAAAAGTTCTTTAATCCATTCTTCTGAATGATGTCTACATACACCACCATCAGGAAGCCTAAATGTACCATAAAACCCATATTCATTTTCAAATTCTCTATATCTTTTTAAATTTCTTTCATCATTATTTAATAAGAAATCATTAATATAAATAACTCCATTTGGTTTTAATACTCTTCTTATTTCTGATATAAGTTCTTTTTGTTCTTCACTATTATAAATACAAGTTAATACAGCAAATAAGATAACTGCATCTACACTTGAATCTTCAAAATCAATTTTTGAAGATTTTTTTAATCTCAAATCTAAAAATGGATATTTTTCAATTCCTCTATCTATCATTGCTTTTGAAAAATCAATTCCTATTAATTTTTCATATCCTAAATTGTGTAATTCATTAAGTGTTCTACCATAACCACATCCTACATCTAAAACAATACTTTTCTTATCAACATATTTGCAAAATTCTTCTTGTTGAAATGGTGTAGAAAATTCTTTCTTTTCAGCAACACTATCCCAATATTCTTTTGATTCCATAACTATTCTCCTTTCTTTATTTCATAATTATTATCAACTTTTGTATCTGCATTATCTCTTAACTGCGAATTATCTACTACTGCATAAAACACATTATCTTGATTATATTGTTTTGGATTTTCTTTTTGTTTCATTATAATATGTGTAGTTGTACTATCTGCAACAACTTCATATATCATTAAATCATTTTCATCTATTCCTCTAGCATTTTCATATGTTACAATAACTAAAAAATTATTTTTAAAATCCTCTTCAGTCATTTCAGGTATTTTTATTCTATCTTTATATTTATTGTACTCTTCTACATTAGTAATTATTTTATGGTATAAAGCAGATTCTGAATTCCAAACCATTTCTCCTATTAAATTGTCATATGAAATACCATCTTCTGGTCCTAATATTCCACTTGTAAGCATTGAACCTCTTTCTTTTATATTTGTGCTTTCACTTTCATTTTTATTTTCATTTTCTTCTACTATAGTATTAGTATTTTCATCATTTTCTTCATATACATTAAATAATTTTTTTCCAATAAAAACTGATATACAAAACACAACTATAATTAATATTATTACACATAGGAATTTTTTCATATTTTACTATCTTACCTTTCCAAAAATTATTTCTATATTTTTAAGTGTTTTAATTGTATAATTATTTCCAAATTTAATTTCAAGTACATTTCCATTTTGAGTTACAAGTGGTTCATAATCATAATAATACAAATCATTAGATTTTTCAATATCTATATTATCATTATATCTATTAATTCTTAAAGTATAGTCTTTATTATTTAGCTCTATTCCATTTTTTAATGTTATTAAAATTTTATCATTAGTTATTGAATATTTTTCTATTAAAGAATATTCTCTAATATCTGATACTACTGGAACAAAATTATTACTTGTTTCATCATATGCAAAAAGAATTTTAAAACCATCTAAATATTTATCAGAACTATAATCTACATTTACAATATTTTCAAAATAAAAATATTCTTTATCCTGTTTTTTCTCAACATTTGTAATATAATCATCAAATTTATATCCATATAAATTTATATCTTCATTTTTTTCTTTGTTTTCTTCTTTATTTATAACATATTTTTCAATATTTATAGTAGTTTCAGTATTTTCTGCTTGATAATTAAAAGTATAATAATCTGATTCAAGCTTTTCTTTTAATTTTTTTATTTCATCATCTTGTTTATTTGTAATTTTGATATTAATATTATTTTCTTCATCTATATAATTAATATAAATTAATGCTGATTTCAAATCAGAAATATCTATTATTTTCTCTATATCATATTTATTTAAATATCCATTCTCAGCAAATTTATTTGCATAATTTTCTAAATAAGTTCTATCTGTTTTTTCCTCTTCTTTTGAAGAAAAAATCTCTACCAAAGAATAACTTGAAAAATCTATAATAATTTGCTGTGCATAATACATTACATTTGAAAAATTAGTTATATATGTAAAAATTAATAAAATAATAGCAATACTCATTTTGATTTTGTTATTTTCTTTTAATAGAGCAATTATCATTATAAATGGTAAGCAAACAACTCCAAAAATATAAATAAATTTTAAAATAATATTTCTAAAAATATAATTTACATTATCTTTAATAAAATAAATTCCATATACTGCTAATACTAAAATTAATACTAATAAAATTGGTATCAAAAATTTTTTCTTACAAATAAAGTTTATAATTATATTAAAATATGTATATACAGCAAAAGCAAACATTATAAAAAGAGTTATAACAGAAAGTGAAATTATTGGAATTGATAAAAAACTAACTAATCTTTTATAATAAATTAATATACAAATTGCTGTTACAATTAAAGATAATATTAGAGATATAATCTTTGAAATTAATTTCTTTTTAGTCTCCAAAAGCTTCACCTCCAATTATTTTACCTAATTTTTTATCAACAAAAACTTTTACACCATTTCCCATTTCATCTTCTCTTGAAAAAGCATATACATCAATTTTTTCATTATATTGTTTAGTTGGATCTCCATATTTTGCTGTAAAAAAGTTATTTGCTAAAACTTGTTCTTCAGTAACACTTTGTGTTTTTTCATCATATTCTCCACATATTCTTATTGCTTGTTTAAATCCTAATTCAGCAATAACTAAAGCTTCTTTTTCAGTAATCTTTGAATTTGAAGTATCATATTCTTGTTTAAATTTATTATAATCAACAACAAAAATAGTTGTGTCTAAATTATTTACATCCTCATTATAATTATTTTTTATAATTTCATTTTCAACTTTATTTTCAATTTCTGTATTATTTTTATTGTATATACAATCTGTATTTACAATTTTGCTTACAATTAACACATGTACTGTATATCCATATCCAGCATTTTCTATTTTTCCATATGTATATTTTATATTTCCTAAACTTACTTTTGCTTCTATTTTAGGATTTAAAGATACTGTTAAAATAATATCATTGTTTTCAAAAGTTTTACTTGTAATATTTTCACTTATAGCAATATAACAAATTTCTTTAAATTTCTCATATTCCTCCATACTTTGTATTTTTACTTGATAAGCAGTTCCACCTTCAATATTATTAAATAAACTTAAATACTTATATTCTAATGAAGGTATTATATTTCTGGATATCTCTTCTTTATAATATAAACTAGTTGCTTTTTGTTTTCTTGATAAAGTATCTACAGTATTTTTTAATTTATTTTTATTGATTATATTTTTACAAACAACATTTCCTCCTCCATTTTTTGAAAGTTTTATTACTGCTTGATTATTATTTTCACTTAATTGAATAATATAATTCTGACTCGCTGTTTTATAATCAAATTCAATAAAATTTTTTTGATGTATCTCGTCAATTTCTTCCTGTGTTAAAGTATCTCCATTTTCATCATATTCTTCTATAATGTTGGATAACAAAGCTTTTATTTGACTATAACTTTTTGTATCATTTTTAAATTCAAAATATTCATTTTTTTCATTTTTATATACAATTCTATCAGGATTCTTTATTTTGTTTCCTACTATACTATCTTTCAATTCTTTATCTGTAGAAAAATACATATTATCTGTTTGAATTTTAGCAGTTACAAAAATTGCAATTAATATTAATATTGGTACTATTATTAAATAATATGGTTTTATTATAGATTTTTTTTCATCTTTGTTTCCAGACATTTCCATTATCCTCCGAATAATAAATTTTATAATCACCACCATTATAATCCCCATCAGATCCTTGCGTTATTTTTAAAGTTAATACATTATTTTCTATTGTAGGAAGATTATAATAATCATATATTTCATTATTTTCTAAAATTATTTTTTCAAAAGTTTGTGCTCCATTTTTAGTTATATATAATTCTTGATATTCACCTCCAGCATTTGGAATAGTTAAAAATCCAGTGTTCTCATCTAAAAATCTAATGTTACTTCCTCTTGAAAAAGTTTCATTTATTCCATTACTAATAACTTGCCAACTATATCCACCATCAATAGTTTTCTTAATTGTTCCAAATGCTTGTCCCATTGCTACATCTTCAAACACTAACATAAAACCTAAATTGGAGTTAATAAAATGAATATTTTGAATATAATCTCTACTACTTCCAATTTCTATAGTTTTCCAATTTTCTCCTTTATCATCTGAAAAAACTAAATATTTTTTTGTATTTTCATTATAAGTAAAAAATGTTTTTTCTGGTAAAACTTGACTATTAGATTCATTATAATTTTTTGTAGTTTCATTTGAAAAATTACCAGGTACTTCTATTATTTTTTCTCCATCATAACTAATATACAAAATACCATTTTTAATTTTATAATCATTTTCTGATAAACTTATATTGTAATTTGACATATCATCATTTTTGTATTTTATACAATTAAGAACTTCTGTAATTGTTTCATTCATAGATATTTCTGAAAGTAATATTGTTCCTTTTTTTATTATATCTGTTTTTTCATCAATTTCACAATCTTCATTTAAACCAATAACATATCTTGGAATATCGTCTTTATATAAAACTAATGCTATTGTACCAAATTGTTTGCAACTAGAAAACTCAAATAATTCTGTTTTATCTTTTTTATTAATAGTAATTCCTTTGCTATCAACAATTAATTTTGTTTCACTTCCATATTGAGAAAGTACTTGCCAATCTCCAGTTAAACTATTAGAAACATAATTATATGAAATACCATTTCCTCTATCTCCATAAGTTGCAACAAATTCTCTTATTATATCGTTTTCATCTTTATAAGTAATACTACAAATATCTTTTGTAAGCCAATTAATTTTTATATTTTCTTCAGCTAAATTAGCGAATTTTTCTTTATATCTTGCAAATATAAAGAATTTTGCTCTGTAATATTTAACTTCTTTTGTTTTCTTATTATATTTTAACACTAATTCATTTGAAAAACTATTAGAAAATTTAATAATACTTTTCATATTTTTTTCATTATTAATACAAAATGCTATATTAGTTATTGTTAAAATTACAGCAAAAATGATTACTATTATATTAATACTTTTTTTATTTTTAATTAATGTAAAATAAATTCCTAAAAAAGATAAAATCAATACTTCATTTACAATATAAAAAATATAATTTACTGCGTATTCATAATCATATTTTTTTAAAATTAATATATATCCTAGCTGTAAAATAAAAAAACTTACAAATAAAATTATAGATATTATTCTAATTATTTTATTAATTTTTCTTTTTTTTACTATAGCTAATTTATTTGTAGCATCTTCAATTACTTGCTCGATATTAATTTTCTTTTTATCTCCAATTTTACAATTTATTAACTCTGAAATTGAAATTTTAAATACTTCTGCAAGTGAATTTAACATTGTTATATCTGGAAAACTTAACCCTCTTTCCCATTTTGAAATAGCTTTATCAGTAATATGTAATTTTTCACCTAATTGTTTTTGTGTCATATTATTTTGTTTTCTTAAATCTTTTATGAATTTTCCAAACATTTCGTTGTCCATATCACAAAATTTCCTTTCAAAATATTTATTAAATATTATCATTTTTATTTAATTTTATCAATCTACTATTAGTAGAATCTATTATTGTAATTTATATTTGTTTATATTATAATAATAATATATTAATTTTGGAGGTATACAAATGAAAAAAATAAAATTATGGCAATTAATAGCTATTATTTTAATTATATTGATAGTACTTGTTACCCTAACTTATTTTATTATTAATAAAATAAATACTAACTTACAAATAGAAGAATTAAAATCACAATTATATAGTAAAACCGAAAAAATTTCAGAATTAGAAAAGGAAAATGAAGAACTTTCTAATACTATAAATAATAATCAAGAACTTTCAAATTTGGAAAATTTGAAAAAAAATGCAAATATTAATTTAAAATTATTAGATAAAATACATGGTAGTTTAAATGAATATTATTGGCTTAATTATGAAAAAGCAAATAATTTTAAAAATATTTTAGAAGAATATAATTTCAAAAAATCTATAATTTATTCTCCTTATGAATTATTAGTTAATCTAGATTTAATGTCTAAAGAAGAAGTAAATCCAAATGAACATAAAGGAGAACATTTCAATACATCTATTGATTATCAATTATTTAAAGACAAAGCTTTAGATTATTTTCATATTTCTTCAGAAGTTTTTGATCAATATTTTTCTGATGTGTATATTAATGAAAATAATTCACTTGTTATTTACGATTATATATATGCTGACGGAGGAACATCAACTTCAGTAATACTTAATATGGAATTAATTTCTCATTCAAATAATACTTACAAATTTAATATAACTTATTTAGATTTATTTGATCCTTTAGATATAGAAAAATATGATGATCAAGTATCTACAAATACTAATGTTACATTTTCTTTAAAAAATGGAAATTACATAATTTCTAACATAAACATACAAGAGGAGAATCCTTAAGGACTCTCCTCTTGCAAGTACAATAAATTAATCATACATAGATCTAAATTTTATTTGTTACATAATATTCTAGCAAGATATACTCCTGAAGCTGATGCCATCATCAGCCCTCTTGTAAGCCCACAACCATCACCGATTGCATAAAGTCCTTTAATACTTGTTTCTAATGTGTTACTAAGTTCTACCTTGTTACTATAAAACTTGAGTTCTGGACCGTAAAGTAAGTTATCTTCATTTGCAAACCCTGGTATCACTTTATCCATCATCTGAATAAAACCAAGTATATCCATCATTTCTCTATATGGCATACACAAACTAAGATCTCCTGCTTTTGCAGACTTAAGTGTAGGCTTAACACTGTTTTCAAGTAACTGTTCTGTCCATGTGTGTCTACCATCTCTTATATCACCTAATCTTTGCACAATAACATTTCCACCTGTTATGAGATTAATATTTTTTGCAATATTTCTTGAATACAGCATTGGATTTGCAATATTATGCAAATTAATAGATACAAGTAATGCTAAATTGGTATTTTCACTCTTAATGTCTTTTAAAGAATGACCATTCACCAAAGTTATATTTTGGTCATATACCTCTGTAGTAACAAATCCACTAGGATTCTGACAAAAAGTTCTTACTTTATCATTAAATGGTGCAGGTTTTCCAATGAATTTTCCTTCATAACAAAACTTATTAATTTGTTCCATCGTTTTATCAGGTAACTCATATCTAACGCCTACATCAATGATTCCTGGCAGTGTTTTGACCTTGTGCTTATCACACATCTTTAACAACCAGTTAGCTCCAACTCTTCCTACAGCCAGTACTACAGTATTTGAATATACTACCTTACTTGATTGTAAAACAACACCTTTTATTGTGTTATTCTCAACTAAAATGTCGGTAACCTCTGTTTCAAAGATTATTTCGACTCCGCTTTCCTCTAGGTATTTTTCAATTTTCTCATAAATACCATGTGCTTTATCTGTTCCTAAATGCCTTATTGGTATACTTATTAAATCTAATCCCGCATTTTCTGCTAGCTTTCGAATTTTAGAAACTTCAGAACGATAGCTTACACCTTCTAATTTTTCGGTTGCACCGAATTTCAAATATATGCTATCTGTATAATCCACAAGTTTCTTTGTTTCAACTACTCCAACGTATTTGTGAAGATTGCCTCCTACATAGAAATCATCATCTTCTTTATTATATAGTGATAATTTTCCATCAGAAAATGCACCTGCACCAGAAAAACCATTAGTTATATTGCAAAACGGTTTACATTTAACACACTTTCCAATTTGCTTTTCTGGACAATTTCTCTTTTCAACACGTCTTCCTCTTTCAATCAATAAGATTTTTGTTTGAGGATTTAACCGAATCATTTCATAACATAAAAATGCTCCTGCTGGACCGCCACCTACAACTATTACATCATACTTTTCTGACCTCATAATTATTGTCTCCCTTCTTTAAATTGAATAGGTTTTTAAGCAACAAAAAATTTTTTGACCTCCTATCTGCATATAATTTTATGCTGAATTATAAATTTGATATTACGCTAATATAATACACTAAAAGACAAAAGAAGTCAATTTACGACAATTAATAATATTAATTCTTACGAAGTCTTAAAGCATTTAAAATTACTGTTATACTACTTAATACCATTGCTAAACTTGCAAGCATAGGATTAATTGAAATTCCAATTGGTTTTAATACACCTATTGCTATTGGTATCATTAATATATTATAGAAAAATGCCCAAAATAGGTTTTGTTTTATATTTCTAATTGTTTTCTTACTTATATTAATTAAATTTATAATACTCGTTAAATCACTTCTTGTTAGAATTACATCTGATGAATCCATAGCAATATCTGTTCCTGTATTTACACTAACTCCTATATCACTTACTGCTAATGCTGGACTATCATTGATACCATCACCACACATCATTACAAATTTGTTTTCTTTTTTCAAATTTTTTATAGTTTCTGCTTTTTGCATTGGTAAAACATTTGAAATAACTTTTGATATTCCTATATCTTCTGCAATCTTTTTAGCAGTTTCTTCATTATCTCCTGTTAACATTATTGTATTAATTTTTCTTTTACTTAAAGAACTAACAACCTCTATTGCATTTTCTCTTATTATGTCATTTATTCCAATAAGTGCAAGTATTTCTCTATTTTTCACTACATATACTATACTGTTTCCATTTTCAGCCAATCTTTTTTCATCTAAATTATACTCATTTTTTATTTCAAATTTTTTCAAAATTTTAGAATTTCCAGCTAAAATTTCATCATTTTTTATTTTTGCTTTAATTCCTAAACCAGATAAATTTTCAAATTCATCTACATTTAAAATATCTAATTTATTTTCTTGCAAATATTCTATAAAAGCATTTCCTATAGGATGTGTAGATTTACTTTCAACACTACCAACAATTTTAAGCAATTCATTTTCTGACATTTTACTATAATTAATAATTTCTGCAATTTTTAGTTTTCCATAAGTTAATGTTCCTGTTTTGTCAAAAACTATTGTATCTATTTTTTGCGCATTTTCTAATATTTCACTTTTTTTAACTAATATTCCTTTTTCAGCACATAAACCTTCTGCAATAACTATTGCTAAAGGAGTTGCTAATCCTAAACTACAAGGACATGCTACAACTAATACTGTTACAAATGTAGTAAGTGCAATATCTAATCCTTGACCAATTAATAAATATATTATAAAAGTTAATATACTTATTAATATAACAATAGGAACAAATACACCTGAAACTTTATCTGCTATTTTTGCAATAGGTGCTTTCGTATTACTTGCTTCTACTACTAATCTTACTATTTCTGAAATTGTAGATTCTCTTCCAATTCTTTCTGCTTTATATTCTATATATCCATCATAATTAATGCTACCAGCAATAACTTTCATTCCTACTTCTTTTGCTACTGGTTTACTTTCACCTGTAATAAATGCTTCATCTAAATGTGCTTTTCCGACTAACTATTTCCCCGTCTACTGCAATTTTGTCACCTGGTTTTGCAATAACTATATCCCCTTTTTTTATTTCATCTAATGTTACTTTTTTTTCTATTCCGTCTACTTTTATAATAGCTGAGTTTGGCGTTATTTTTACAAGTTTATTAATTGCTTCTTTAGTTTTATCTTTACTTATTCCGTCAATGTATCTTCCTAATTTAATAAAATATATAACTATTGCAGAAGATTCAAAATATAAATTCATTACTTGATGATGATTTCCTTGAAATACCATATACATATTATAAATACTATATAATAAGCTTGATATAACACCTATACCTACTAATGTATCCATATTTGGAGTCTTATGAATTAAATTTTTATATCCATTTTTTAAAATATCAAACCCATACCAAATAAAAGCTATTGTAAATAATAGTAAACATATCATATAATTTGTAGTATTTATATGTGGATCTAAAAAATGTATTGTAGGTAAATTTATCATATGTCCCATTGAAATATACATTAATAAAATTGCAAGTACTGTAAAAATTATAAATTTAATTTTTTCTTTTCTGTTTTTTGACTCTAATTTTATTTCTTTAAATTCACCTAAACTTTTAAAACCAGCTTGTTCTACAAACTTTTCCAATTTAGCAACATCTAATATTTTTTCATCATATTCAATACTAGCATTTGCCATAACAAGATTAACTACTGCTTGTTTTACTCCATTTTGTTTATTTAAATATTTTTCTAATCCATTAGAACATGCAGAACAAGTCATCCCTTCAATTGATAAGATTATTTTTTTCATAAAAAGCTCCTTAATCCTTTACTTCATATCCTATATCTTCTAATTTTTCTTTAATAATATTTTTATCAATTTCTCCTTTTGCAGTAACTGTAACAGTTCCTGTTTTATGATTTGCAACAACTTCTTCAACACCTTCTAGTGTTTTTAATGCGTTTTGAACCCTATTTTCGCATCCATTACACATCATTCCTTCAACAACAAAAACTAATTTTTCCATAAAAAAACCTCCTATTTATTAAATTATATATATTAATATTTATTGTTATATTATACCCATGATTAGCTAATTTTTTCTATAATATTATAATTATTGTAATTTTTTTATTAATTTCATTACATCATCTAATATATCTAAATTTCCCATTTGTATATCATGAATTACACATGTTTTTATGTGATTTTCTAGTATACTATTTCCTAAAGTTTGTAGGGATTTATTTACAGCTGCAATTTGAACTAATATATCATCACAATATCTATCGTTTGCAATCATTTGGTTTATTCCTCTTACTTGTCCTTCAATTATATTTAATCTTTTTGTTAAATTTTTCTTTTCTTCTTCTGTTCTATGTGTTCTTCTCTTGCTTTCACAGTCCATTTTATTTCCCCCTTGTTTCGTATTATATACCCTATGGGGGTATATGTCAATAATAATTTTGAATATTAAAGAAGTGTTGTAAATCAACACTTCTTTAACATTCAAGCATATTTCTAATTTGTTCTAAATCCCTAACACCTTCACATTGTTCTTGTATTATATTTCTTGCAACTTGAACTAATCTTGGGTCAATATTATATTTAAGTAAATTTTCACACATTTCAATAGCACCTTCATGATGAGGTATCATTTCACTAACAAAATTAAGGTTTATATTATTACTTCTTAAACTATTTTTCATTCTACAAATCATTCTTTTTGTTATACAAAAGAATTTTTTCTCATAATATTTTACATCTCTTCTACTATTTATATATCCATATGTTGTCATTCCAATTTCTCTCATCTGTTCTATTCCTCTTGTCTGCATATTTATAATTCTTCGTGCAATTTCTTGTAATGGTGGATAATCAGTATATTCTAATAAATTCTCACACATATAAATTGCTGCTTGATGATGTGGTATCATACTTTCAATAAAATTAATAGTTATACTATTAGTTATATTTGCATTTAGCATTTTATTAGACATCTCAGATAATATTTGATTAAATCTATTTAAATATTTTTTTACCTCTATATAATTTCTACATTTCATAACATTTCCTCCTTTTTCCTATTTATTTATAATATATTAAAAAAGGTATTTTTTTGTTAATAAATGAAAATAAAAACCGGGTGACAGTCAGTCACCCAGGTTTAATTTGGAACTTAAAACTTGTAAAACAGAATTTATTGCATTTATATATACAATATTTTCCATTAAAGTTTCTTCATTACAGCCTATAAGCCTAAAATTCATACACATTCTCTCAAGCTTATCTGCAGCACCGTCACATCGAATCATTTCTCCAGTTTCGTCAAATTCATCAACTGCAACTGCCATCAGTAAGATTAACAAGTTTTCAAATTTTAAAAAATCTAAATTGCTTATTGTTTTGAGATTAAAAAAACTTGCATATTTGATAATATCTTCTGTGCAACATTCATAATCTCTAAAAACAAGTTTTTCAACAATTGCCTCTCTAACATACTGTGCATATTCAACAAGATAACACTTTTTCTTAATAAACTTAAATACACTAATTGGAACTCTGTCCTCTGGGTTGTATTCCCACCAATCAATTATTGCTTTTTCTTCAGGTGTTAGTCTTCTCTTGTTTTCTTTTGCAATGCTGTTAATGTACACTCCTACCAGATCTGTACCTATAGGTGATTCTACTGTTTTGTAAGCTAACCGTCTTACTTCTTGTGATGATACTCTTCTTGCCATAAATTTCATTCCTTTCATGTAAAAAATTTTGATTCTAAAATATTATAGCATAATTTTTCCATTATGTAAACAAAAGATAGCAGTTTTCTTACTGCTATCTTTAATAAATTATTATTCTAATTCAAAAGCACCAGTATATAATTGGTAATATACTCCTTTTTGATCTATTAAATCTTCATGGTTTCCTCTTTCAATAATTCTTCCATGATCTAAAACCATTATTGCCTTTGCATTTCTTACAGTTGATAATCTATGTGCAATAACAAAAACTGTTCTACCTTCCATAAGTTTATCCATACCATCTTGAACAATTTTCTCTGTTCTAGTATCTATACTAGAAGTAGCTTCATCTAATATCATAACTGGTGGATCAACTAAAGCACATCTTGCTATAGCAAGTAATTGTCTTTGACCTTGAGATAAATTTGCTCCATCTCCTGCTAAATCAGTATCATATCCATTTGGAAGTCTCATTATAAAATCATGAGCATTTGCAAGTTTTGCAGCATTTATTACTTCTTCATCTGTTGCTTCTTTTACTCCATATTTTATGTTATCTTTAATTGTTCCTGTAAATAAATTAGTATCTTGAAGAACCATTCCAAGAGAAAGTCTTAAATCACTTTTTCTTATTTTATTTATATTAATTCCATCATATCTAATTTTGCCATCTTCTATATCATAAAATCTATTTATTAGATTTGTAATAGTTGTTTTTCCAGCACCTGTAGCACCAACAAATGCAATTTTTTGTCCTGGTTTAGCGTATAAAGTAATATCATGTAAAACTGGTTCATTTTCTTCATATCCAAAATCTACATCATGCATTTCAATATAGCCTTTTACCTCTATATACTCAAGTTTTCCATCTTTATGTAAATGTTTCCATGCCCAAGTTTCTGTTTTTTCAGGTGTTTCAGTTAATACTCCATCAACATATTTAGCATTTACTAAAGTAACATATCCATCATCTTTTTCTGGCTCTTGATCCATTAACTCAAAAATTCTTTTTGCACCAGCTAATGCCATAACAACAGAATTTAATTGTTGGGATACCTGATTTATAGGTCTTATAAATGTTTTACTTAATTGTAAAAATGATACTATTAATCCAACTGTAACATTACCAATACCATTAACTGCAAGTAATCCACCTGTTAAAGCAATTAAAGCATATTGAACATTTCCTAAAGCACCATTTATAGGCATTAATATATTAGCAAATTTATGTGCATTATAAACATTTTCACAAAGCTCATCATTTAATTTATCAAATTTTTCTTTTGCTTTATCTTCATAACAAAAAACTTTAACTACTTTTTGACCATTTATCATTTCTTCTACATATCCATTTACTTTAGCAACAGATTCTTGTTGTTTAATAAAATACATACCACTTTTTGAAGAAATCAATTTTGTAACTGAAAGAATAATAAAAAGTGAACAAATAACAACTAAAGTTAAATATATATTTGTTACAACCATTGAAACAAATACTGTTACAATAGTAATTATAGAAGAAACTACTTGTGGTATACTTTGAGAAATTAATTGATTTAAAGTGTCAGAATCATTTGTATAATGGCTCATTATATCTCCATGTGTATGTGTATCAAAATATCTAATAGGCAATTTTTGCATTTTAACAAACATTTCATCACGTATATTTTTTAAAGTTCCCTCAGTAATATCGACCATTAATCTTGTTTGTAATAAGCTTGATATTACACCAACTAAATATATAACACACATAAAAACTATAGCATGCATAAGCGAAGTAAATATTGGATTTTCTACACCTATTAAAGGAACTATATAATTATCTATTAAAGTTTGAAGATATAAATTTCCAACAACTGAAGAAAGTGTTGTTAGAATTAAGCAAATAATTACTATAGCAAGCCTAATTTTATAATACTTTAAATAGGCTATTACTCTACCTAATATTTTAAAATCAATTTTAGGCCTTTTTTTCATATTTTTATCCATATTTATTCTTCGCCTCCTTTCACTTGTGAATAGTAAACATCTTTATAAATTTCATTAGAAGCAAGTAGCTCTTCATGAGTTCCTACTCCATTAATGTTTCCATTATCTAAAACTATTATTTTATCTGCATCTTGTACTGAAGAAATTCTTTGAGCAATTATAATTTTTGTAGTATTTGGAATTTCTTCAATAAAAGCTTTTCTAATTAAAGAATCTGTTTTTGTATCTACTGCACTAGTAGAATCATCTAATATTAATATTTTAGGTTTTTTTAAAAGTGCTCTTGCAATACAAAGTCTTTGTTTCTGACCACCAGACACATTTGTACCACCTTGTTCAATATATGTATCATATCCATCTGGAAATTGATTAATAAAAGAATCTGCTTGTGCTTGTTTACAAGCTTTTACTAATTCTTCATCAGTAGCATTTTCATTTCCCCAACGTAAATTGTCTTTAATTGTTCCTGAAAATAAAACATTTTTTTGAAGTACCATAGCAACTTGATTTCTTAAAGATTCTATATCATAATCTCTAACATCTACTCCACCTACTTTTACACTTCCTGTAGTTACATCATATAATCTCGGAATTAATTGTACTAAAGTAGATTTTGAAGATCCAGTTCCACCAATTATTCCAACTGTTTCTCCAGATTTTATATTCAAATTTACATTTTTTAAGCATAATTTATTTTCATCTTTAACATAACTAAAATTAACATTTTCAAAACTAATTGATCCATCTTTAACTTCTTTTATTGGATTTTCTTTATTTGTTAAATCACTTTTTTCATCTAATATCTCAACAATTCTCTCACATGAAGCCCTAGAAATCATAAGCATTACTAAAATCATAGATAATATCATAAGTGATATTAAAATTTGCATTGTATATGAAATAAGACTAGTAAATTCTCCTGTTGTTAAACCTCCTAAAATTATTTCTTTTCCACCAAACCAAGACAATAAAACAATTATTGAACTAACTGTAAATTGCATTAAAGGATTATTTAGAGATACTATTTTTTCTGCTTTTGAAAAATTTCTATATAATTCATCTGAAGCTTTATAAAATTTATCTATTTCTTTATCTTCTGTTACAAAAGATTTAACAACTCTAATTCCTCTAACATTTTCTTGAACAACTGAATTAATAGTATCAATTTTTTTAATTGCTTTTTCAAAAATTGGATGAGCAGTTGTAGCAATTACATATAAACCTATTCCTAATATTGGTATTGCTACTAAAAATATTATTGCAAGTTTAGGTTTTATAAAAAATGCCATTATTAATGCAAAAATTAACATTAAAGGTGCTCTTATAGCAATTCTAATTAACATTTGAAATGCCATTTGAACATTATTTATATCTGTAGTATGTCTTGTAACTATACTAGATGTTGAAAATTTATCTATATTAGAAAAAGAAAAATCTTGAACATTATAATATATTTTTCTTCTCAAATTTCTAGCAAATCCACTACTAGCTCTAGCTGCATATTTTCCAGATTTAGCACCACAAATCATAGCAATTAATGAACTTATAATAAGTAAAACTCCAATTTCTATAATTACAATACTATTTCCTTTGTTTATTCCATTATCTATTAATAAAGACATTAAAAATGGAATAATTACATCAAATGCTGATTCAAATGCAACAAATATTGGTGTTAAAATTGTTTCTTTTTTAAATTCTCCTATACATCCAATTAATTTTTTTATCATATTTATTTTTAAACCCTCCTTGTAAGTAATTATTTTAAAAAATATCTAATTCTATTGGACAATGATCACTTCCTAAAATTTGATCATAAATTTTTGCATCATTTATTTTATCTTTTATTCTATCTGATACAACAAAATAATCTATTCTCCAACCTATATTTTTACTTCTTGCATTTCCCATATATGACCACCATGTATAACTATCAGATTTATCTGGGTATTTATATCTAAAAGAATCTGTAAAACCTTGATTTAAAAGTTTTGTAAATTTCTCACGTTCTTCATCTGTAAAACCACTATTTCCTCTATTTGTTTTATAATTTTTTATATCTATTTCTTGATGAGCAACATTAAAATCTCCACAATATATTACAGGTTTTACTTTATCTAGTTTTTTTAAATAGTTTCTTACAGCATCTTCCCATATCATTCTATACGGCAATCTCTCAAGTTCTCTTTTAGAATTTGGTGTATAACAATTAACAAGATAAAATTCTTCAAATTCTAAAGTTATTACTCTTCCTTCTTTATCATGTTCTTCAATTCCTAAACCATATTTCACACTTATAGGTTCTTTTTTCGTAAAAATTGCTGTACCAGAATATCCTTTTTTTTCAGCACTATTCCAATATTGATAATATCCATCTAATATTGAAGTTATAAATAAATCAACTTGGTCTAACTGCATTTTAGTTTCTTGAATACAAAAAATATCTGAATTAATTTCTTCAAAAAATTCTTTAAAGCCTTTTTTCATTACAGCTCTTAAACCATTTACATTCCATGATATTAGTTTCATAATTTTTCTTCCTTCTATTCTTTTTAAGCATTACTTATAATATCATATATGAATTTTTAATTCAATAAAAATTGTAAAATATATTAATATAATATTAAATCAGAATAAAGAATTTTAATAATTATATTTTGAATAACTGCGTAAGCGACCAAACGAACCTTTAGGTGAGTGCGATTGGAGCAACTTACAGATTATTTTTAGATTATGTAAGTTGCGACAAACAAAGTTATAAAAAAATATAATTATTAAAATCCTTATTATGATACTTATTAAAATATGAAAATACACCTTATTTTATAAAAGGTGTATTTTCTCTACTAAATATAAATAGTAATTAATTACAACAGCATTCTCTACTTTTACATTTACTATTTATAATACAAAGAATAAATATTACAAATTCTATAACAGCAAGTGCAAAGAAAAAAGCAATAATTCCAAATATTACAGCCAAAATTGTTTCTGCAACTGTTATAACAGCTCCTATTCCTGATAAAACTATTGTGCCTACACTTCCTATTAACAATAATGAACCATAATTACAAACACATTTATCTTCTTTTTTACTTGTTAATATACTAATAATTAAAACTATTAAAAAGAAACTTGATATACCTAACAATGTGAATAGAATTGCTGGTATACTAGTAAATATTGTTGTACTAAATATTGTAAATACAATAAAAGCTATTACAACACTTACTATTACAGAAATAATATTTATATATGATTTTTTTTGATTTCCCATAATATCTTCCTTTCTATAGAACCAATTCTATTCTATATTATAATATATGTTTTTGGGATTAATTTGTTAACCTAAAACAACATCTAGTACCATCATTATCAAAAAACCTATAGTTACACCTATTGTTCCTAAATTTGATAATTCACCTTTTTGTGATTCTGGAATTAATTCATCTACTACAACATAAATCATTGCTCCAGCTGCAAATGCTAATAAATATGGTAACATTGGAACAATAATACTTGTTAATAATAATGTAATAAAAGCTGCTATTGGTTCTACAATACCTGATAAAGTACCATATATAAAAGATTTTATTTTGCCCATTCCTTCACTTTTTAAAGGCATAGAAATTATAGCACCTTCAGGGAAATTTTGAATAGCAATACCTATTGATAATGCTAATGCACTAGCCATTGTAATTCCTGCATTTCCAGATATTACACCTGCAAATGCAACTCCTACAGCCATTCCTTCAGGAATATTATGAAGAGTAACAGCTAAAACCAACATTGTAGTTTTCTTGAAACCTACTTTTATTCCTTTAGGAGTATCATTTTCTAAATGTGGTACTATCATATCTATCAATAATAAAAATAATATTCCCAAAATAAAGCCAACAACAGCAGGTATCCATGATATCATTCCTTGTTCATCTGCCATCTCTATTGATGGAATTAAAAGAGACCATATAGATGCTGCAATCATAACACCTGATGCAAAACCTAATAATAATTTTTCAACTCTTTTATTAAGAGTATTTTTCATACAAAAAACCATTAATGCTCCTATTGTTGTTCCTAAAAAAGGAATAAGAATTCCTATAGCTATTTTCATTTGTCTTCCTTTCTAAGACATACGTATTTTTTTGTAAAATTATGTCTTGTTATATACTATTCATGTAACATAATTTTTTCCACAAAAAAAAAGAAATTCCTAAAATTTAAGAATTTCTCTCTTTTAATATTATTTTTATTCTTATTCTTCTACCTTTTCAAACATTTCTTTTCCAACTCCACATAATGGACATACCCAATTATCTGGTAAATCTTCAAACTTTGTTCCTTCTACTGCTTCGTCATATATATGACCACATATTGTACATTTGTATTTCATATTTTTTACCTCCATAATTATTTGATATATATTATTTATTATATTTCTTAATATTTGTCAATATTACATTTTATTAGGCATTTGTATTCCTAATAAATTACAACCTGTTTTCAAAACAATTCCTACTGCTTTACTTAAAAATAATCTAGCATCTTGAATTTCTTTATTTTTATCTATAATTTTATTTTCATTATAAAAATTACTATATGCTTGACTTAATTCAATTAAATATCTTGCTAAAATTGATGGTTCATTTTTTTCTACAATAGTCATTAATGTATCTTCAAAATTATAAAGTATACTAATTACTTTTTGACTTTCTTTATCTTGTAATAAATCAAAATTTACATCTTCAATGTTTGGAATATAACCAGCTTTTTCTAAAACACTTTTTGTTCTAACATATATATATTGAATATAAGGTCCTGTTTCACCATTAAAATTTAATGCTATATTCCAATCAAAAACTTGATCTTTAACAATTGCTGTAGAAATATTATTAAAAACAATAGCTCCTAAAGCAATTTTTTTAATTTCTTCATCTTTATTTTCAAGATTTGCATTTTTTTCTTCTATTATTTTTTGAACTCTTTCAAAAGCCTCTTTAAATAATTCTTCTACTTTTATAACTGTTCCTTCTCTTGTAGACATTTTTCCAGTTGATAATCTTACCATTCCATATGATAAATGTTCTAATCCATTTAAACATTTTTCTGGTATACCTAGAAATCTTGCAACTTCAAATACTTGTTTAAAATGTAAGTTTTGTTCTGAAGCAACAACATATAAACATTTATCAAAATCATATGTTCTACTTCTATATAGAATTGCTGCTAAATCTCTAGTAGCATAAGTAGTTGAATCATTTGATTTTTTTATCATGCAAATTCCTAAACCTTTATCTTCTAAATTTACAATTTTTGCTCCTTGTGAGTTTTGCAAAGCTCCTGATTTTTCTAGTATTTCTACAACTTCATCCATTTTATCTGAATAAAATGCTTCTCCATTTAAAGAATCAAACTTTATTCCCAATAAATTATATATTTTTTCAAATTCTTTTAAACTTAAACTCTTTAATTTATTCCATACTTCAAGACAATATGGATCTCCATCTTCTATTTTTTTAAAGTTTTCTCTACAAGCATCTAAAACTTTTTCATCTTCTTTACAAAGATTATTTATTCTTATATACATATCCATACAATCTTGTATTGCATCAGTAGTAAAACTATATTCGTTAGACCACCTTTTATATCCTTCAACCATTTTTCCAAATTGAGTACCATAATCTCCTAAATGGTTTATTCCTATAACATTATACCCTAAAAATTTATAAATATTATATAAAGATGCACCTATAACTGTATTTCTCAAATGACCTATATGAAATGGTTTTGCTATATTTGGAGATGAATATTCAACTATAACTTTTTTTCCACTTCCTGAATTATTTGAACCATACATTTCATTATTTTTTTCTATTTCTTCTAAAACATTTTTTGTTAATAATTTTTTATTTATATAAAAATTTAAGTATCCACCTACAATATCTATTTTTTCTATTTTATCATCTAATTCCATTTTTTCTTTTAATTCACTTGCTATAATTTGAGGTGCTTTTCTTAACACTTTAGCAAGTTTAAAACATGGAAAGGCATAATCACCCATATCTGCATTTGGTGGTATCTCTATATAATTAATTATTTCTTCTAATGGTAATTCTGCAGTTTCAGCAATTTTTTGTCCCACAATTTCTTTAAAATTAATCATTTTAATCATTCCTTACATTTTTTATTTTTAATTATTTTTACAATTTTTAAAATTATAAGCATTCCTATTACACCTGTCATAACACCTAATGAATCAATCCATACATCTTCTATTCCTCCATGTCTTTGAGGAATTAATGTTTGATGAAATTCATCTGTAATTGCATACCAAACACCTAAAAGTGTTGATGTAATTATTTTTTTTCTATCACTCCAATCATATGTTGAAAATAAAGATATAAATAATATACCTCCTAAACCATACTCACTAAAATGAGCTAGTTTTCTCACAACTGGAACTAGTTTATTTACTAATATTTGATCTTTAACAAAAAATTCAATGATCTTTGTACTAAGACCTGATGATTCATTTCCATTTTGACTAGATAAATAAAAAACTAAACATGCCCAAATAACAATTAAAACTAATAAAAAGCATCTTAATATTTTTATATATTTTTTATCTTTAGATTTATCTTTTTTCATGAATTATTCCTTTACACTTAATTTTATAATTAAATCCATATTATCATCTTCAGCTGATTTATTTTTTCGAATTGCCCCACATTTTTTACATTTAAAAATTATTACATAACCTTTTTTACTATTTATTTCTAAACCTATAGGCTCCAAAATGCCATGACATTTTTCAGCTCTATCGCCTGGATTTATATCTACATGTTTGGAATGTAAACATACTGGGCAATGGTTCCTACATGAATACCCTAGTTTTTTTACTTTTGCTCCACAATTTTCACAAATAAATTCCTCATCTATAACTGTAAAATTTGGCATTTTTTCTCCTCTTAATCTTCAAAAATACTTCCACCAATAAATTCTCTTAAAAGAGAATTATTAGGTATTAAAGTTGAATCCATATCTTTAAAATATTTAAGAAAATCTATTAATCTTTTTGCTTCACTATATACTGTTGAATTTTTTGGTATTTTCTCTAATAAAGGCATTGCATATTGTTTTAATACTGCAAGTTCATAAACTATTGAAGAATTAAACATACAATCCGCGTCTTCTTGATATGGAAATATATTTTTTTGTTCACCTCTATTTACTGAGCCCCAAATTTTTAAAGTATGTTCTGCATCATAATTTCTAAATTTATTATCTCTAACAATTCTTCTTATTAATCTAGTATCTGTTGTTGAAATTCTATTATAATAATCGATATTTAATACAGTTAAATCACTTATATAAATTTTAAATTTATTTTCACTTGGTATTAAACTTGTTAATTTATCATTTAAACAATGTATTCCTTCTATTATTAAAATTTCATCATCTTTTAAGGTTAATTTATTTCCTTTATAAAGTTTTGTACCAGTTTTAAAATCAAATGTAGGAAGGCTAACTTCTTTTCCGTTTAATAAATCAACTAGCTGACTATTAAATAAATCTAAATCTATAGCTTCTATACATTCAAAATCATAATTTCCTTCTTCATCTTTAGGATTATCTTTTCTTTCTACAAAATAATTATCTACAGAAATAGTTAATGGTTTTATACCATTTATTTTTAAGCCCATTTTTAATTTTTGAGCAAAAGTTGTTTTTCCAGAAGATGATGGACCTGCAATAAGAACCATTCTAACATTTTCACGTTTTTTTATCTCATTTGCTATCTCAGCAATTTTTTTCTCATGTAATGCTTCTGAAATTAAAATTAATTCTTTTTCTCCTCCAGGCTCTTGAATTTTTTTATTTAATCTATATACTGTGTTTATTTTCATTAATTTATTTATTTTATCATACTCATCCATTGCAGACATAAGTTTTAAACTATCTTTTTCTTTTTGCAATACATTTGGTTCTGATATACTAGGATATTTTAAAAGAAATCCATTTCTATATTTTACTAAATCATATATTTTTGCAAAACCCATAGAAACTGGCATAGTACCATAAAAATAATTATAATAATCTTCGCAATAATATAATGATACTTTATCTTTTGGAATTTCAGTTTGTAATCTTCCTCTTAAAGTAGCTTCGTTTTCATAAAATTTTAAAGCTTCTTCTTGTGTCATTATAACTTTTGTAATAGGTAAATTATTTTCTACAATTTCTTGCATCCTTTTTTTAACTCTTTGTATCATTTCTTCAGTAACTTCCATATTGTCAATAGTGCCAAACATTGCATTATAGGCTTGATAATTTACTGTTAATAAAGCTTGTGGATATATGTCAAAAAAAGCTTTACACATTAAAAATAATAAACCTCTAATATAAATAATTCTTCCTTCTTTATCTTGTCTACTTATAAACTCTATATTTCCATCTTCTTCTATAGGTGTTTTTAAAGAAGCAATAAGATTATTGTACTTAGCTGCAATTATTTCTTTTATTGAACTTTTTTCAATTTCTTCTTTAAAAGCTTCTCCTATAGTTGTTCCTTTTTCTATATTAAATTCTCTATTTTGATAAGTTAATTTCATAATTTTATCCTTTCAGTAATACTTTTTCCTAGTACATAAAATACATTAATGTACCACCTATTATCATAAGTAAAAAACCCAATATTTTTAAACCTAAAGTGGCTTCATTTTTATCTCCAAAACTAAAATATTTTTTTACTATTGGTCTTGCATCATATATAAATTTAACTCCACATACTAGTGATACTATTGCTATAAACAGAAAAAATTCTCTCAATTTCAACATCCTCTTCTTCTTACAAATTAACGAATATATTGTATTATCTTTATATCTTTTTGTCAATTCAATTAATTAAATTTCAATTCTATTTTTAAATTTTTCATCTACTATTTTTCTTAAAATTTCATTTTCTTTTTTCTCTAGTAAAGGATCTTTATTTATAATTTGAAGAGCTAAGCCTTGTGCTAATTTTAAAATTCCCATATCTTCAAAAAGATTTGCTATTTTAAATTCAGGAATTCCATGTTGTTTAGTTCCAAAAAATTCACCTGATCCTCTTAATTCTAAATCCTTTTCTGATATTATAAAACCATCATTTGTACTTGAAATAACTTTCATTCTTTCTCTAATAACTTCAGAATTTCCTTGGTATTTTAAAATACAATATGATTGATATTCTCCGACGTCCAACTCTTCCTCTTAATTGATGAAGTTGAGCAAGTCCAAATCTTTCAGCATTTTCAATTACCATAATATTACTATTTGGAACATTTACTCCTACTTCTATAACTGTAGTTGAAACTAAAATATCTATATTTCCATTTTTAAATTCTTCCATAATTGAATCTTTTTCTTTAGGCTTCATCTTACCATGTAAATACTCTACTCTATAATTTGGAAATATATTTGTTTTATAATTTTCATATATTTCCATTACAGATTTTGCATTTATTTCTTCATTTTCTTCAACTAGTGGACAAACAATATAACATTGCCTACCATCTTCTATATTTTTAGAAATAAAATTATTTACCCTTTGTTCCATTCCCTTTGTTACTGCATAGGTTTCTATTTTTTTTCTGTTTGGAGGTAATTCGTCAATTATAGATATATCTAAGTCACCATAAAGAATTAATGCTAATGTTCTAGGAATTGGAGTTGCTGTCATAACTAAAACATCTGGATTATTTCCTTTTTCTACTATTGTAGCTCTTTGCCTAACACCAAATCTGTGTTGTTCATCTGTAACAACTAAGCCTAGTTTTTTAAACACAACATTTTCTTCAAGTAATGCATGTGTTCCAATTATTATATCAATTTCTCCTAATTGCAATTTATCTAATATTTCTTGTTTTTTCTTTTTAGAAATACCACTTATTAATAATTCACATTTAATTCCTGTTTCTTTTAATATTTCATTAAATGTTTCTAAATGCTGAGTTGCAAGTATTGCTGTAGGTGCCATAATTGCAACTTGATATCCAGACTTTACAGCTTTATAAGCAGACATTAATGCTACCACAGTTTTACCTGAACCTACATCTCCTTGTAAAAGCCTATTCATTGGCTTTGAACTTTCCATATCATCTTCTATTTCTTCTAAAACTCTTAATTGTGCTTTTGTAAGTTTAAAAGGTAAAATATTTATTACATCTGATAATTTTACATCTTTACTAAAACTTATGCCAGATTTTTTTGTTTCATATTTATTTTTTAAAGTTAATAAAGAAATTTGCATAGAAAATAATTCTTCAAAAACTAATCTTTTTCTAGCTAAATTAAAATTAGCAAAATTATCTGGAAAATGTATTTGTTTTATTGCAGTATTGTAATCATATAATTTAAGTTCATCTATTATATAAGTTGGTAAAGTTTCTTCTAATTTTCCTTCTATTTCATTTAAACCATTTTCTATAATTTTTCTAATTACATTTTGTGATAAATTATATGTAAGAGGATATATTGGAATTATTTTACCTGTATTTTTATTTAAATCTTCTTGTTCATAAACAGGTGATTGCATTTCAAACTTTCCATATTTTCTAGACACTTTTCCATAAAATTTATATCTTATGTTTTGTTTAAAAATATTTTTTAAGTATGGTTGATTATACCAAGTTATTTGACAACTTCCAGTTTCATCTCTAACTATAAGTTTATATAATGTTAAATTTCCTCTTATTTTTATTTCATTAATTCTTCCTGTTGGAAATGCACATATTAAAGCTTCTTCTCCATCTACAAGTTCAGAAATACTTTTAGCTTTTCCTCTATCTTCATAATTACGTGGAAAATATGTAATTAAATCTTTTAAATTATAAATACCCAATTTATTTAAAAGAGTAGCACGATTAGGTCCTACTCCTTTTACGTATTTTATTTCTTTATTTAAATCTATCATAAGAACCTCATTTATTTTAAAATATCTTCTTCTTTTGTTTTAGATATTTCAACTTGCTTTGCTAATTCTTGTATTTCTTCTATTTGTTCTTCTGAGTATTTTTCTTCATTTTGCAAATCGAAAAACTTTATTATACTATTTGCCCAACCAGTATGTATAATCTTTTTTATTTCTTTATTTTTTTGTTTATTTAATTCAATTAAAACACTTCTATCAACTTTTTTATTTACTATTAAGTCATTTTTTATTTTATCAAATAAATTTTCTTCTAATATATAAGTTGCAGCCCCATATGCAGGTTTATTATTTTTATCATATAATTTTTCAATTACATATTTCTGTTCATTTGGTAAATAAAATATTATAGTTCCATCTGTTAAATACTCTTGAGTATAATCTTTATCAATATTTGCAATTAAATTCCATCTCGCACAAGGATCTGTAATATGTTTATTAGTAACTACAGGATTTGAACCACCACCAATATGATTTCTAGTACCATTATTAGTAGCAGTTTTTGTATCATCTATTTTATCCATATAAGATATTAGTCTTTCTCTAATTTCTTTATCTTCTTGATCCATTGAAGGAAATGTACTATAAATTAAAACTAATTTTTGAGTTTCACTTAAATTTCCATCTTTTAAAACACTTTCAATTGCATTTTCATCTATTATTCCATCATTATATAATTTTCTAGCATCTAATGGCTTTAATTCACCAGTTGCATATAAATCATTAATAGCAGTAGGTCCAACAAAATCAACTAATACCTCAATATGTATTAACCCCATTCTATATAAATCATATAATTTATCTTCTTCAAGAAGTTCTAATGATTGGTCTAATATATTTGAACTAACTTCTATTTGTCTTTCTTTTATTTTAGAGTCTAATTCATCTAATACTTTTTTATTATCTTTATTCTCTCTTCTTAATCTAGCTTCTGCTAATGTTTCATCTATTTTTAATGCTTTAAAAATTTTCCTATATTTATCAAATTCTTCTTTTTTACTAGGATCTAAATAAAGTTTAACTAATTTTTCAGCTGAAGTCATAGAAGTTGCATCAAAATCAGTAAAATTATCTTGCAAAAATCTTATATTATCAACTGAAAATTTTTCTTTATTATACATTTCTAATACATTTTCATTTTTTATTATACCTTTTGATAGTAAATATAAAACCTGTCTATCAGTAAAATATTTTTTAAAATCTATAACTGAACCCATTCTTGAAATATTTACTAAATCATTTTCAACTAAATATTCTAAAGCATCTGGCTGTTTAGTAATTAAAGTTGCTAATTCCTCACTTGTAAAATTCATAATTTTTAAGAAATCTTCTTTACTAAACATTGATATTGGAACTATTCCGTTTAAAACATCATTTCTTAAATTATCTATCTCTTCATCATCATAAAACCTTTTATTAATAAAATGTTTTTCTAAAAAAGAAATAAATTTTTCTATAGTTTTATAATTAACTAAACCTTCTTCCATTTCAACTATAGTTTGTTTATTTTTTAATAATGTTCCTACTTTTCTTGAAAATTCTTTTATTTTTAGATAATTATCATAATCATAACTATTATCTTGATTCCTATTATCTCGATTCCTATTATAAAAAAGGCATCTTATATTTATTATATTTGATAATAGTAACATTTTATCT
This sequence comes from uncultured Clostridia bacterium, assembly GCA_947596225.1. GTDB lineage: Bacteria > Bacillota > Clostridia > TANB77 > CAG-508 > Scatovivens. The sequence goes on from CANQEX010000005.1 coordinate 27,919, forward strand.
ACATCTATGTATGCTGTGTTATTAATTATTGTTTCATTCAAATCTTCATGTGCAAAAGCATTTCCACCTCCATTTTTTTCAATAAGTTCTTCAATTTCTTTTCGTTGACTTTCTGTTAAATCTTTATTAATTTTTAATTTTTTATATACATTATTTGCAAGTAAATTTGCTAAATTTGGATATACAAAAAATTTTAGCATATCACTTGGAGTAAATGGATCAAAAACATTATCTAATCCAATAGTTTCATCTATCTGTTTAAATCTTTTATCATTCTCTTCTTTTCTCTTTTTTAAAAAATTATTATTTCCAAAATATTCTTGTGAATTTACTATAGCTTCTATTTGATATTGTTCATCTTTTAAAGAAAATCTAGGAACAACAATATCTACGTTTTTTAATAAATCCCTTGCAAAATAAAAAGATGCACGTTTATCTCTTTTTTTATTAGGAAATGCAACTAAAGAGTTTAACCCTTCCTTATTTCCTTCAGCAATATCTCTTGCTATAAAACCAGTCATAGCAAAAACATATATTTCTTTATCAATAATGTGTTGATATTTATCTAATATTTTTATAAAATCTTGAATTGTACCTTTATTTTGCATATTTTTAATTTCTTCTTCAAATTCAGAAACTTCTTTTTCACTTGCATTATATACATAAGTTTGCCTTAGCATACCTTCTGTTTTTAAATCTTCTTCATTATGGTATGTTTTATACATTAGAAGTGTTGGTATTCCTACCTTTTCGATAATTTCAATTATACTCATTTTTTTTATTTTTTCTGTTTTCATACTATTTTTTTCCTAACTTAAATAATTATATACTTTTCCCACTTCAGATTTAAATGGATTTTCATTCACAAAAATTTCTTTATCTTTTATTTGATTTAAAAATTTTTCTTTATTTGTTTCATCATTTGTAAGTAGAATTGCAATATTTTTATTTTCATCTGAATTTATAACTTGTATTGCTTCATCTATTGAGTCTTCATAAATAACTTCTAATTCAAATTCATTTTCATTTGCATATATATATATTGCTTCTTGAAGTTTTTCTAATTTTTCTGAATCACAATACAAGCCTATATTATTATATGGATAAAACTTTACATTTTCTTCATTTAGCATTTGGTAAATTGTAGTATCTCCAATAACAATTATTTGATCATAAAATGTTTTTACTTTATTTAGTTCTTTCAAAGAAAATTCATCAAATTTATAAATTAAATTAAATATTTTATATTCTTCCAAAAGCCCATTTATAATTTTTAATAATATTTCATTTACCCCTAACATAAATTGTTGATAAATTAATAATACTTTTGTTCTTTGAGTTATTGCTTGTAAGCATATATGTAATGTTAAATATGGATCACCTCTATAAATAACAATTTTTCTTTCATCATCATTTAAAACACATTCATTATTTCTATAATTTTCTACAATTTCTAATAATTCTTTTATTTTTATTTGTTTTTTATTATGTTTTACATCTTCTTTATTAGCATCTAATATTTGGCTACTATTTTTTATCAAAGTTTCTTTTAATTTGTCTAATATTTCATTTAACATACTATTAGGCAATGTATACCTAGAAACAGGTTCAAAAATTTTATCGTTTATTTTTTCCATATTTTTACTCTATCGTATATACCTTTCTTTAAATTTATATTAAATATTTTATCATTTTAAGCCAAACATTTCAATATCTACATAATAAAATACTCTGTAATTTGCAAATTACAGAGTATAAATTTTATTCATCATTTTCTGAAAAATATTCTTCACTTTCTACTTTATTTTCAAGTTCTTCTTCATCAGTAGTAGTTGGAATATTCTTAATCTTTCTATTTTTTGGTTGTTTTTCAATATCTTTATTTTTATTATTTTTATTTGAGTCTATAGTTTTATCAACTATCATATTAGCTTTTTCCATTAAATCTGGAACATAGTCCATAAGTTTATCTATTGCAGAGGTATGTTCTATTGGTAATACTTTTATTGAATCTTTTGAAACAGTTACAAATGCAACAGGATTTATAGATATTCCAGCTCCACTACCTCCACCAAAAGGTAATCTATATTGTACTTCCTCTTCTTTATCTTTTTTCTTGTATTCATCTATTGTTTCGCCCTTAAATTCACTTCCTCCAGCAGCAAAACCGAAAGAAACTTTTGATATAGGTATTATCATCATTCCATTAGCTACTTCTATTGGTTCACCTATTATTGTATTTACATCAACCATATCTTTAATACTATTCATGGCAGTTTCCATTAAAATTTCTATTGGATGTTGTTCACTCATAATTTTACCTCTTTCTAAAATTTGTTTATAATATTATTTCCAATAAAAATTTTATTATGCATTTAATATATTTTTGAAAAAATTTTATAATTGTTTTTATTTATATATTTATTTATAAAATAATTTAATATTACAAATACTATAAAATTAATTATTAAAAAAATCTTTATACTATTTATGAAATTGCCAATTAAAAGTATTATTCCTCCAAGCAGTAATGTATAAAATAATTCATACATTACATTTGTATTTTGTTTCATCATTGTATATTCATTATCCCATGTAATTTGAGGTTTATTTAAATCAATCAATAATTTTACTTTTTCTCCTATAAAATTTATTTGTATTAATAAAATTAATAAAAGAATTGAATATATTATATTTTTAGTACACATATAATAAAAAGTCGTTACTAATATGGTAGAGATTGAATTTGTTGTAAGTCCTAAAAATGTTTTTAATTTAAATTGCTTTATTAAATTTATAGGAATATATTTTGTTATAATAGCATTTTTACTCTCTTTTGAAATAGCTATTATTGAAGTAAAATTCATCATATAACAAACTTGTCCTATACCTATAAACATTGCAATTCCCATTGTGGAAGAAGCTATTTCATTTAATTTTTGCCATAAATTAAGTCCAACAAAATTTGCAAATCCTACTAAAAATAATATTATTAAAAACATACTTAAAGGATAAGCAATTGGCATAATTATACATTGTATAAAAAATATAGGTGTTCTTAATAAGATTTTTATTTCCTTTTTTATATATGAAATACTTTTATTTTTTCTTTTAAAATCTTTTATCATTAATTGTTTATTATTTTTTATTGTATTTTTATTACTATTTATTGAAGCTCCAATAGCACCTTTTAAATATATTTTTGAAATAATATAAATAATTAATATATATGTAATTATATTTTCAGCAAAATATAAAACTAAATTCTTGAAACCATTAATATTATTGTAGTTAAGTAATGTATTCATTATTGGTTTTATTAATATAAAATAGTTAGCTATTTCTTCAGCAATTCCATTAGTTTTTAAAACAATTTCTGTAATAGACTGTATAGAAAAATTATCTATTGAATTAAATGTTGAAGTTATAAAAGTTAGAATAAATATAGACAAAATTACAGTTATATAAATTACTTTACTTTTATTTTTTATAAAGTTAGTAAATCTCATTATAATTGATATTACTAATGAAGAAATCAATATTGGTATTATTGGTAATATAAGTAATATTAATATCATATAAAAATAAAATAGAATTCCAACATGTGTAAGTAATCCATATATAATCATTGGTATACCAAGCATTATTAATTCCATTTCATATTCTGAAATAACCATATATATTATTTTAGAATTTAGTATATCAATGCTTTTTATAGGCATTCTAAGCAAGATTTTTAAATCTTTAGAAAAATATAATACATTTAAACTTTCAAAAATACTTTTTGCAAATAATATCAAAAAATTAAATAACAGTAATATGTTTACAAAAGTATATGCTTGATTTATTTGAATTAGCTTTTTGGTTACATATATACTTACAGCTATCATTATTCCTGCTATGTAAAAAAATACTATCAAAAAAGCTAAAAAAGATAATACCATTTCTTTTTTGCTTTTTAATCTATTTCCTCTTTTTGAATTTTTTAAAATTACACTTGTTAAATTTTTCATATATTTATCCCTCTATAATTTTTAAAAATGACTCTTCAAGTGATGAATTTGATTTATATTTTTCTTTTAATTCATCACATGTTCCAACAAATATAATTTTGCCTTTATCTATTACAGCAATTTTATCACATATTTTTTCTGCTACTTCTAATACATGTGTAGAAAAGAAAACTGTATTACCTTGTTTTGCATGTTCTTTCATAAGATTTTTTAAAACATATGATGCTTTTGGATCTAGTCCTGTCATAGGTTCATCTAATATCCAATTTTTGGGATTATGTAGTAAAACACTAATTATAAGCAATTTTTGTCTCATTCCATGTGAATAACTTTCGATTCTATCTCTCAAAACATCTTCTATTCCAAATTCATTAGCTAATTTTTTTACTTTTTCTAATCGAGTATTTTCAGAAATTTCATAAACATCTCCTATAAAATTTAAGTATTCTAATCCTGTTAATTTTTCAAAAACATCTGGTGTATCTGGTACAAAACCAAATTGTTTTTTTGCTTCAATTGGATTTTCTTTTATACTTTTGCCATCAATTAATATATCGCCTTCATCTATATTTAATATACCTGTTATCATTTCTATTGTTGTTGTTTTTCCAGCACCATTTGGTCCAATAAATCCAAAAACAATTCCATTATCTACTGTAAAATTAATATTATCTATAACTTTTATTCCTTTTACATATGACTCTGTTACATTTTTTATTTCAATCATCTCAAATTTTGTATGATTTTATTTACCATACTCCTCCTTTTATATATTTTTTTATAATTATATCATAACTATTATTCAACTATAAAATTAATTCTTTATTTTTCTATAGTTTTTTATAAAAATTAATAATCGTAATGTATTAAAACTTAATTTAGTATTTAGATAAAGTTTAAAAACATTTTTATTAGTATATTTTGGTGTAATTTTATATTTATAATTTTCATCTTTGTATTTTTTTATTGAGCTTCTTAAAATTATAGAGATAATAATTGATATTGTAGGTATAGTAAATGTTGTAACAAGTGAGTTTTCAGTTCCAAAAGATAAATCTAAATTTAAATTAGTAATTACTGGCTTTAAATATCTAACATTTACAATATCTTTATTACTTCTTAATAATTTTATATTTTCAAATAAATCATAAACTAATCTATCATTTTTTTTAATTTTTTCTTCAAAATTAAATGGAATTTTAAATTTAAAAATTTGAATATAATCTTTATAAATATATATATTTATAAGTTTTATAAATTTTAAAATATATATTTGCATACTTAATGATAAATTTTTTACACAAATATTTTTTTCATATTCATCATTATATGAAATATCACATTTTTCAATATTTAAAATTATTTTTGAAAAAATTACAGAAATTATAAAAAAATATATTAATAATATAATAACTAAAACTACTGTTATAGATAACATTAATACCCCTTAAAATTTATATATTTTAATTTTATTATTAATGTATTTCATACAAATATACAAAAAACTGAGATTTTAATAATATTTAAAATCTCAGTTTTAATTTTCTCTTTTTCTTTTTGAAATAATTATATCTCCAAAATTTTCTTTTTGTTCTGCATTTATTTTATTTCTTCTACTTAACTCTAAAACTCCTGAAAAAGCTGTTACAACTTCTGCTTTTGGCTTTTCTTTTAATGAAAATAATTTATTAAATACAAACTTTGGTTTCCTTACTAACTCTCTAAAAATATCTTTAACTTTATCTGATACTGAATATGTATCTGATACTGCTATTTTTTCAATATTTTCTTTATTTTCATTTTTCTTATTTTCATTTCTTTCAACTAAAAGTCTATATCTTTCTACTATATCAGATTGCTGAAATTCTTTTGTTATCTCTTGTTTTGGTAATTCAATTTTATCTGGTAATTTATAAATTCTTTTTGAAAAAGTTTGTATTCTTTCTTTAAATACTTTACTTATTTCCTTATATTTTTTATATTCAATAATTCTTCTTAATAATTCTTCTTCTGTTATTTCAGCTTCATCATCAACAGCTTTAGGTAATAAACCTTTTGATTTTATTAAAATTAAAGTTGAAGCCATAACTAAAAATTCACTAGCTATTTCTAAATTTAATTCTTCTTGTTTCTGTAAATAAGCTATATATTGATCTGCTATATCTGATATACTTACTTTATATATATCCATTTTATTTTTATCTATTAAATAGCATAATAAATCTAATGGTCCTTCAAAATTATTAAGTTTTAATTCATATTTTTTGGATTCAAGTGATATTATTTTTTTATTCATATTTCCCTACTTTACTGATATATTTCTTCAAATGCTATATTAATAGAATCTTGCATATATCCTTTTTTTAATAAAAAATTTTTAATTTCTAATTTTTCTAAAGCTTTTTGTTTCTTCATTATTATTGCTTTTGCTGAAGCTATTTCATATTCTAACATACTTTCATTATTTTCGCAAATAAAATCATCTATTAAATTTTTACTAACTCCTTTTTGAGTTATTTTATACACAATTTCTTTTATTGATAAATTTTTTAATGATATAAATTCTTTTATTGCTCTTTCAACATATGATTTATCATTTATATAGTTCTGTTCTTTTAAATACTCTATAGCATCTTCTAACATATTTTCATCTTCATTAGAAAATTTTTGTCTTACTTCTGCTTCTGTTCTTTTTTTATATACAATATATTTTAAAATTTTATTACGTAATTTTTCTATTTTCTCTGCTTCTTCAAATTTCTCTTTACTCATATATTCCATTTTGAAATACCCCTTTTGTTTAATAAATATAATATTAGGTGACACTTTATGCCACCTAATATAAGATATTAAGCTATAAATAAGTATTAGAATACCTATTCAGGATCATCTTCTGATTCGTCATCAACTTTTTCTTCTTCAATTAAAGCATTTTCAAATGCTTTATTAAAATTATCTCTAACTTTCTTTTCAACTTCTTCCATGAATTTTGGATTATCTGCAATATATTTTTTTACATTTTCACGACCTTGCCCAATTTTTTCTCCATTATAACTAAACCATGAACCGCTTTTTTCAATAATATCTAAGTTTACTGCTAAATCTAGTATACTTCCTTCTTTTGAAATTCCTTTTCCATATATAATATCAAATTCAGCTTCTCTAAAAGGTGGAGCTACTTTGTTTTTTACAATTTTTACTCTAGTTCTATTTCCTATTACTTCTCCATCTTGCTTAATTGATTCTATTCTCCTAATATCCATTCTTACAGAAGCATAATATTTTAATGCTCTACCGCCTGCTGTGGTTTCAGGATTTCCAAACATAACACCAACTTTTTCTCTTAATTGGTTTATAAATATTATTATTGCATTTGTTTTATTTATTGTTCCAGCTAATTTTCTCAAAGCTTGTGACATAAGTCTAGCTTGTAAACCAACATGTGCATCTCCCATATCTCCATCTATTTCAGCTTTTGGAACTAGTGCTGCAACAGAGTCTACTACAACTATATCTATTGCTCCACTTCTTATTAATGCTTCTGCTATTTCTAAAGCTTGTTCTCCAGTATCTGGTTGAGATACTATTAAATTATCTACATCTACTCCTATTTTTTTTGCATAAGCTGGATCTAATGCATGTTCTGCATCTATAAAAGCTGCTTCTCCTCCTAATTTTTGAGCTTCAGCAACTGCATGTAATGCAAGAGTTGTTTTTCCAGAAGATTCTGGACCATATATTTCAACTATTCTTCCTCTAGGAATACCTCCTATTCCTAAAGCTATATCTAAATTTAAAGCTCCTGTTGAAATAGCTTCAACTTCCATTGATTTAAAATCGCCTAATTTCATTACAGAACCTTTTCCAAATTGTTTTTCTATTTGGCTCATTGCAACATCTAATGCTTTTCTTTTTTCTGAATTGTCTCCCATTATTTTTCCTCCTAACAAATATTTGTTTGTAAAACTTATGTTCTTATTATATCTTTAATTTTTCTTTTGTCAAGACTTTTTTTAAAATTTTTTTATTGTCTATACCACTTTTCAATATTATGATAAATATTAAAAGTATTTGCTGTAACATTTCCTACTAAGTTTTGATTTAATAGTATTATATCAGTAGTTCTATATAATCCAATATAAGGAGCTTCATTTAAATATATATCATATAATTTATTGTAATTTTCATATAATATATTTTCATCACTAGTGTTAGATACAACATTCATAATATCTAATATTTCTTGATTTGAGTAGTTAGCCAAATTATTTGCTCCAAAAAAAGTATTTAAGTTTGGTGAATACCCAACTTGCATTCCTGTTAATATGCATTCAAATTGCTTATTATTAAAAACATTTGCATATGACTCAGTTGATAAATATGAAATTGTTACTGGAATTCCAAAACTTGTAAGTTGATTTTTTATATTTTCTACAACAGAAACTCTTTTTTCATTGTTTGAATCTACTGCTATTGAAAATTCTAGTCTTTTAGTTCTGTAACCTTCTTTTCTTTGCCATGTATTTCCTACTTTTGTCCAACCTATATCTGTTAAAATTTTTGTAGCTTCATCAAGATTTGGTAAAATATTTAAATCTTTGGTATATAACCATGATCCCATATCTAAACTAAAATTTGAAGATACATAACCAGTTCTTAAACATGAACTTACAATATTATTTCTGTCGATAACTAAACTAATTGCTTTTCTAACATTTGGGTCAGCTAATATTTCATTTGACATAGTATTAAATGCTAAAAAATCATATTCTCTAGACTTATATTCTATTTTTCTATATCCTAAAGTTCCAACATATTCTTCTACATTATTTGATTTCAATGATATTGCATCTATTTCACCATTTTTAAATGCTGAATAAACTTCTCCTATAGAACCATATAAATTTATATTTACTTCTGTAGCCATAGGTTTTCTTGAAGTATCCCAGTATAAATCATTTGGAACAAGTTTTATAACATTAGAACTTATTTCTGAAATTTTAAACATTCCCGCACCAATAGGAGTTTTTTCACTTACTGTAAAATCTTCTCCTTCATAATATTTTTCACTCATTATTGGAAAAGTAAGATTATATTCAAAAAATGGTACTGGTTCTGATAAATATATTTTTAGAGTATTATCATCTATTGCTTCCCACCTTACTACTGCCTTAAGATTTTCGTAATATATTTTACTAACACCTGCATTTATTATTAAATCTAATGTATATTTTACATCATAAGCGGTTAAGTTATTGCCATTTTCCCACAATACACCTTTTTTTAATTTAATTATATATGTTAAATCATCTGTTTTAGCAATTTCTTCTGCTAAACGATATTCTAACTTATAATTTTCATTTAAAGTAACTAATGGTTCATATATTATTTTTCCTATTTCAATTACATTTCTATTATTTGTACGCAATGGATTTATAGTATCTAATTCAGCTATAGCTAATCTCAAATCTGTTTGAATATTGCTTGTTGTCGAAGTTTGATCAGGATTATAATCTGACGTATCTGTTTTATTCTGAAATATTATATATACGGTATATCCTATCAAAAAAATAACTACTACAGCAAATATGTACTTAAAAAAATTATTATTACTCATATTTTATTACCCTTCTACTTTTACAATAATATATTATTTTTGGTATATTTTCAATATAAAAAATAAAAAAAATAGACTGAATTTATAATATATCAAAATCAGTCTACTAGTATTAAATTTATTTAATTTTATTATTTTCTTGATTCGATAATCAATTTTATTCCTGTTCTATCTTCTCCTTCAACTTGCACTTCAGCAAATGCTGGTATACATACTAAATCTACTCCTGATGGTGCTACAAACCCTCTTGCTATAGCAACTGCTTTTATTGCTTGATTTAAAGCTCCTGCTCCTATTGCTTGCATCTCTGCTCTTGTAGATTCTTTAACTAACCCTGCTATTGCTCCTGCAACTGAATTTGGGTTTGATTTTGATGAAATTTTTAAAACTTCCATTTTTCTTCCTCCTATTATTTTTATTTTTATCTTGTGTTTTTTGATGAATTAATTTTACACCCTAAGCACTGAAAAATCTAGTAAATCTCATCTTCAAAGTTCTATCTTTATTTTTATTATTCGACGGTTTAATACACAAAATTTGTATTATTATGATGTAAAAAATTGTATATTGATTTATTTTATCTAATAAACAAATAAAAAAAGAAAGGTTTTTTAACCTTTCAATTAATATTTATTTATTCTTATTATTTCTTTTACTTTATTTGTATTATCATCTATTTCAAACATGCAACTGTTAAACTTTGCTGGTCCTTCTGCAGGTTTATATTTTTCAGGTAAACAAGTTTCAAATCTTTTTAATGAAACATCCACATCCATTCCTATAACAGATTTTTTAGGTCCTGTCATTCCTATGTCTGTAATATAAGCAGTACCTTTTTCTAGTATAATTTCATCAGCTGTTTGAACATGTGTATGAGTACCAAATACAATAGTTGCCTTCCCATCTAAATAATATCCTAATGCAATTTTTTCTGCAGTTGCTTCTGCATGAAAATCTACAACTATTATATCTACTGTATTTTCTATTTTTTTAATTATATCCTTTACAATAAGAAATGGATTTTCTGAAAGAATGTTCATTGAAGTTCTACCTATTAAATTTATTACTGCTATTTTTTTTCCATTACATTCATATATGTTATATCCTTTTCCTGGATTATTATTTGGATAATTTGCAGGTCTAATTATTTGTTTATCATCTATAAAATTAAATATTTCCTTTTTACCCCATGTATGATTTCCCATTGTTACTACATTAACATTTAATGATAAAACTTCTCTAAACATTTTTTCTGTAATTCCCATACCATCAGCTGCATTTTCACCATTTACTATAATAAAATCAATTTTGTTTTCTTTTACAACTTCTGGCAATGTTTCTTTTAATTTTTTTAGTCCTGATTTTCCAACAATATCTCCTACTGCTAAAATTCTCATTATATTTTCCTCTCTAAATTAATAATTTAATATATTTTAACACAATATATATTATTTATCAAGATTTCATAATATGAAAAGAGGCTCTTTATGAACTGAACCACAAATGTTATACAAAATCTAACATTTGGAGGTGCAATTCATTTATAGCCTCATTATAATCTATTTTGAAATTATATAATTAATTACTAGCCTCAAAATCTTTTAATTGAACATCATGTGCTCCACCTTCTTTAATACTAACATTTGAAACAAAAGTTAGTCTAGCTTTTTGATGAAATTCTGGAATTGTAATAGAACCACAATTACACATAGTTGATTTTATTTTACTTACTGTAACAGCAACATTATCTTTTAAAGGCCCTGCATATGGAATATATGAATCAACTCCTTCTTCAAAAGTTAACTTATTTTTAGCTTCTCCGCCTAAATCATATCTTTGCCAATTTCTAGCTCTATTAGAACCTTCACCCCAATACTCTTTCATAAAAGTTCCATTTCTTTTAATTACTCTTGTAGGACTTTCATCAAATCTAGCAAAATATCTACCCATCATTACAAAATCTGCTCCCATAGCTAAAGCTAGAGTTATATGATAATCATGAACAATTCCTCCGTCAGAGCAAATTGGTATGTAAATTCCTGTTCTTTCATAATATTCATTTCTTGCCTCTACAACATCTAATAAGGCCGATGCTTGTCCACGTCCAATTCCTTTAGTTTCACGAGTTATACAAATTGAACCTCCTCCGACTCCAACTTTTATAAAATCGGCACCAGCTTCTGCTAAATAGTAGAATCCTGATTTATCAACAACATTTCCAGCCCCAATTTTTACAGAATCACCATATTTTTTTCTTACCCATTCTATTGTATTTTTTTGCCATACAGAATATCCATCTGAAGAATCCATACAAATCATATCTACACCAGCATCAACTAATGCAGGAATTCTTTCTTCATAATCTCTTGTATTTATTCCTGCTCCTACAATAAATCTCTTATTTTCATCTAATAAAGAATTTGGGTTTTCTTTATCTGATTCATAATCTTTTCTAAAAACTAAAGAATCAAGATTATCATTTTCATCTAATATAGGAAGACAGCTAATTTTTTTATCCCATATTATATCATTTGCTTCATGTAAAGATATTCCTTTTCTAGCAAAACAAGTTTTTTCCTTTGGTACCATATATTTTGATACTGGTTCATCTAAATTTACTCTTGAAATTCTATAATCTTTGTCAGTTACTAACCCTAAAAACTTTCCATTTGCTGTTCCATCTTCTGTAATCATTACAGTTGAATGTCCTGTTTTTTCAATCAAATCAATTAGTTCTCTAATAGTAGTATTGCTTTTAACATTCGAATCACTTGTAATAAATCCTGCTTTATATTTTTTTACATTTCTTACCATTTGAGCTTGTGACTCAATAGGTTGTGCTCCAAATATAAATGAACAACCACCTTCTCTTGCTAATGCAATAGCCATTTTTTCTCCAGAAACTGATTGCATTATAGCTGAAACAAAAGGTAAATTAGCACTATATTTTGGTTCTTCTCCTTTCTTGAATTTTACAAGTGGTGTTTTTAAGCTAACATTACTTGGTATACATCTTTCATCTGTTAAATTTGGTATCAAAAGGAATTCATTAAAGGTCCTTGATACATCTTTTAAAATTTCTGCCATGAGAAACCTCCTTAATTTAATTTATTTATAATAAACCCTTTATCAATTATTTTATTAGTGGTATAATTAATATCACTAAATCATAATGGAGGGATTATAATGAGCAGTAATATTATTCTTATTGTAAAAGTAGTTTTATCATCATTAGTTATTGCAGTAACCGTAAAAATTGAAAATTTTCTAGAAAAAAAGTGTTTCACTGAATCATCTGGAAAAAGAATTGATCGGTTAGTACTAACTTTCTGGTTAATAATATTAATCTTTTCTATCTTAATAATAAAAAACATTATAATACTTGGATCTAATATTTTACAATCTATATTGTAATTTCTGACGGGGTGTCTGATTTGACACCTCCAATTCTTTTTTAATATATAAAAGATGACATGATAAATTATAAAATTATGTTTTAACATGTCACCTTGTTATTTTATAACATTTTTTTAATTCTTTCAATAGCTAATACAGTATTTTCTTTAGTTCCAAATGAAGTTAATCTAAAATATCCTTCTCCACTTGGTCCAAATCCAACACCAGGTGTTCCAACAACATTAACTTCATTTAATAATTTATCGAAAAATTCCCATGAAGTTAAACCTTCTGGTACTTTAAGCCATATGTATGGTGCATTAACTCCGCCATAAACTGTATATCCAGCCTCTTCAAGACCTTCTTTAATTATTTTAGCATTATTCATATAATAAGCAATATTTTCTTTTATTTGCTTTTGACCTTCTTCAGAATAAATTGCTTCTGCAGCTCTTTGTACAGGATAAGATACTCCATTAAATTTTGTACCATG
>CANQEX010000006.1 GCA_947596225.1 uncultured Clostridia bacterium
CTAATCTTTTAGTTAGAGAAGGTGGAATAAGAGGTTTAGTAATAAAATTAGAACTAAATAAATTTAAAATAAAGAAAAATTCTAATGAAATTTTAATTACTGTAGAGGCAGGAATGACTTTGTCTGCATTATCACAAATAGCATTAAAAGAAGAATTAGAAGGGCTGGAATTTTTATCAGGAATACCAGGAACTATAGGTGGTGCATTGAGAATGAATGCAGGTGCTTATGGTAAAGAGATGAAAGATATTGTTGTAAAATCAAGATTTATGACTTATGATGGAAAAATAAAAAATTTAAGTTTAAAAGAACATGAATTTAGATATAGAGATAGTATATTTTCAAAGTTGGAAGGAATTATAATAGACACAGTTATAAAGGTAAATAGTGGAAAAAGAGAAAATATTGAAAATCTTATGAATGAATATTCAATTTCAAGAAAAAAAACACAACCTCTTGACCAACCAAATGCTGGAAGTACTTTTAAAAGAGTTGAAGGTAAAATTACGGCAAAACTTATTGATGAATGTGGGTTAAAAGGCTTTACTGTTGGTGATGCAGAAATATCAACAAAACATGCTGGGTTTATTATAAATAAAGGTAATGCTACTTCTACAGATGTTTTAAAATTAGTTGAACATGTAAAAAAACAAGTAAAAGAAAAATTTAATGAAAATATTGAATTAGAAATATTAGTATTAGGAGAAGAAAAAAAATGAAATCTTTTTTAGAATGGTTTAAGGCAAGCACAAAAGTCAAGCGTTGGATATTATTAATAATAGTAGGTATTATACTTACATGTTTAGGAATCTCAAAAATTTTAGTTTCAGAAGAAGTAACTTTTCTTGAATTAGGAATGATTATAGCAATATTTGTAGTAGGTTTTATTGCAATTGTTACTGGTATAGTTTTTATTCAAAAAAGAAGTTTGGAAATAATTATTGAAGCAAATAATACTTCTACAGAACAAGGAAGAAAAGCTGGGCTAAATATTAAATCTTTAATTTTTAATAAGAAAGTTTATGAGGAAGGTCCTAAAGTTGTTGTTATAGGTGGAGGTCAAGGATTAGATACTGTAATTAGAGGGTTTAAAAAATATACTAATAATATTACAGCTATAGTAACTATGTCTGATTATGGAAATATTCCTACTGAATCTAGAAGAGCTTTAGATATTTTACCTTTAAGAGATATAAAAGATTCAATTATAGCAATGTCTGATAAAGAAGATATAATGAGAAATCTTTTAAATATGAATTTTCAAAATGAAAGATTAAGAGGATTAAATTTTGGAGATGTGTATTTAACAGCAATGAATGAAATATATAGTAATATTTCTGAAGCTATTTCAAAAAGTACAGAAGTTTTAAATATAACAGGAAAAGTTATACCAGTAACTCTTGATGAAATAACAATATGTGCAGAATTAACAGATGGTACTGTAATAAAACAAAAAGATAAAATACCAGAAATAGTTACAGAAAAAGTAGAAGCTATAAGTAGAATGTATATAACACCTTCAAATTGTAGACCAGCACCTGGTGTTATTGAAGCAATCAAAGATGCAGATGTTGTAATTATAGGTCCTGGTAGTTTATATACAAATGTTTTACCAAATTTATTAGTTAAAAATGTAGCAAAAGCAATAAAAGAATGTAGAGCAATGAAATTTTACATTTCTAATATAATGACTGAGCCAGGTCAAACTGATAATTATACATTATCAGATCATTTAAAAGCAATTCAAGAGCATATTGGAACAGGTGTTATTGAATATTGTTTGGCAGATACAGGAGAAGTTGTACCAGAATATATCAGAAAATATAATAAAGAAGGTTCAGATTTAGTAGAAGTTGATAATAGAAATTTATCTGAATACAATATAAAAATTATACAAAAAAATATGTCTTGTATAAAAAATGAAAGAATTAGGCATAATCCAGATATAATTGCTGCTACGATTATTGAAATGATATGTAATGATTTAAAATTCCATGATATGCAAAATGATACTGAATATTTATTATTACAATCAGTTTTGAGGGAACAGAAAAAAGTTCAACAACAACAAGAAAAAAGATTAATGAAAATTTCAAAAGGAAAATTAGCAAAAAGAAAAAAGGAGCCTCAAAAAACTAGTAAATTTGCGGAAAAATATAAAGAAAGAGTAAATTCAATTCAAAATTCAGATGCAAAGATGATGCAAAATAGAAAAATTGCTGCAGAAATTGAAAAAATGGAAAAAGTAACTAAACGTGAAAATTCAAAAATTAAAAGAGAAATTAAAAAAAGTAAAGAAACAGTATCTAAACAAGAAACACATAAAAGAGAGGGAAAACGTAGAAGTTATAGAAGAAGTAAATAAAATAAGTAAAGGAAAATATACAAATGAAGTTAAGCAAAAAACAAATTGATTTAAAAGAATGTTTAAATAAAGAATGGGTATTATCAAATGGAACAGGTGGATTTTGTTCTTCAACTGTTATTGGTGCTAATACTAGAAGATATCATGGATTACTAATTGCACCTCTTATACCTCCAGCACAAAGACATTTACTTGTTTCAAAATTAGATGAATGTGTAATTATAGATGGTAAAGAGTATAATTTATATACTAATATTTGTAAAAACTATGTATCAGAAGGATATAAGTATTTATATAGTTTTGAAAAAGAATATTTGCCAATTTTTACATATAAAATCGAAAATATAAAAATAACAAAAACAATTTCTATGGTATATGGAAGAAATACTGTTGTTATACAATATAAAATAAAAAATGGTAAAAAAAATACTAAATTAAAATTGGCTCCTATTTTAAATTTTAGAGATTTTCATCAAATGACAACAAATCATGAATTTACAGTAAAACAAAAAATTGATAATAATAAAATTAGAGTAGAAATTGATGGAAATGCTGTAACACCTATATATTTATTTTCAAATGATGGAAATTATATAAAACATGAAAATGATATTTTTAGAAATATGTTTTATTTAAAAGAAGAAGAAAGAGGATTTTTTCCAGAAGAAAATCTACTTGTACCAGGAAGATATGAAATAGATATAAAACCAAATGAAATGAAAGAAATAACTTTTGTAGCTTCACTTGAAGATAATATAGAACAAATTGATAGTAATAAAGTTTTTAAAGATGAAATTGAAAGACAAGATAACATAATTAAACAAACTGGTCTTCTAAAAACAAAATCCAAATTAACTAAACAAGAAAAAGATTATAATGAAGTAGTAAAACAACTAATAATTGCTACTGATAGTTTTGTAATAAATAGGCCTTTATTTGGAACACATTCTATTTTAGCTGGATATCCATGGTTTTTGGATTGGGGAAGAGACACACTAATAGCATATGAAGGTCTATTACTTATAACTAAAAGATTTGATTTAGCTAAAGAAATTTTATTAACTTTTACAAGAGATGTAAAATTTGGATTAGTTCCAAATGGATATTCTGGTTTTGATAATAGACCTTTATATAATAGTGCAGATGCATCACTTTTATTATTTGAACAGGTAAATAAATATATTTCTTATACAAAAGACTATGATTTTATAAGAGAAAATATATATGAAAAATTAAAAGAAATAATTGAAAATTATAGTAAAGGAATAGACTTAGATAATAATAATATTTACATAGCAGAAGATGGTTTATTATGTTCAGGAACTGAAACAACTCAAAATACATGGATGGATGCAAAAATTGGAAATTTTGCAGTTACTCCAAGAAACGGTAAAGTTGTAGAATTAAATGCTCTTTGGTATAATGCATTAAGGACATTAGAAAATCTTGCTAAAAGATTTGATGAAAAAGAAGTATCAGATAGTTGCAGAAAAGTTGCTAATAATCATAAAAAAGTATTTGAAGAAATGTTTTATAATCCTAAAAAGAAATCATTATATGATGTTATAGGAGATTCAAAAATAAGACCTAATCAATTATTTAGTATTTCAACTACATATCCAGTTATAAAACCATCTTCTGAAATAGGAAAAACCATTTTTAAAACTGTTACAACAAAGCTTTTAACTAAATATGGTTTACGTACACTTGCTAAAGGAGAAGAAGGATATATACCATATTATGAAGGTGATAGCTTTAAAAGAGACATGAGTTATCATCAAGGTGTTGTATGGGTTTGGTTATTAGGTTTATATTCAGATAGTTTTAAAAATATAATTAATGATGAAAAAGACAGATTAGAAAAAGAAAAGTTAATAATTGAATATGAAAAATTTGCTAAAAGCGTATATGCAACTTTTAAAGTTGAAATAAATTCTTCAGAAGGAATTGGCACAATTTCAGAACTTTATAATTCTGAAAAGCCTTTTAAACCAGGAGGAACATTTTCACAAGCTTGGAGTGTTTCAGAAGTTTTAAAAATTATTACTAAGATGTAAATAAAAACTGCCAAAATTCTTTAAATTTTGGCAATTTTTTATAATAGGAGGGTATATGATCGAAATTTCAAATGTTAGCAAGTCATATGAAAATAACAAAAAAATAATTGATAACTTAAATTTGAAAATAAATGATGGTGAGATATTTGGCTTTTTAGGACCAAATGGTGCAGGTAAAACCACTACAATAAAAATGATTACTGGTATTCTAAAAATGGAAGAAGGAGATATTTTAATAGACGGAATAAGTATTAAAGATAATCCAGTTGAAGCCAAAAAAAAATTTGGATTTGTTCCAGATAGTCCAGATATATTTTTAAAATTAAAGGGAATAGAATACTTAAATTTTTTATCAGATATATATAAAGTATCTATAAATAATAGAAAAGAAATAATTGAGAATTTATCTAAAAAATTTGAAATTTATGATAATTTAAATGATAAGATACAAAATTATTCTCATGGTATGAGACAAAAAATCGTTATTATAGGTGCTCTTTTACACAACCCTAAAAATTGGATTTTAGATGAACCTATGACTGGACTTGATCCAAAATCATCACATATTCTAAAGGAATTAATGAAATCACATACCCAAAATGGAAATTCTGTGTTTTTTTCAACACATGTTTTAGAAGTAGCTGAAAAAATTTGTGATAGGATAGGAATAATAAATAAAGGAAAATTAATTTTTGTTGGAACTTATGAAGAAATAAAAAAACAATTAAAAGAAGATGCTTCTTTAGAAGATTTATTTTTGCAAATAACAGAATAGAAAGAAAAGGTAAATTATCATGAAAGAAACTATATTATTAACAAAAATTTTGTTCAAAAGTTCAATAACACAGTCAAATAAAAAAAAGAATTCAATTGGAAAAGTATTATTTTATTTATTCATATATTTATATATTGCAGGATTTGTTGGATATATAAGTTATGAAATTATAAGGTCTTTGATGCTTATAAAACAAGAAGCGATATTTTTAAATATTTGTTTTATAGTTGTATTATGTTTTTGCTTAATACAATCTATAATAACAAGTTTAAATGTGTTATATTTTTCAAAAGATATAGAAATTTTGTTGCCATTACCAATAACACCAAAAAATATTATTATGGCAAAATTAAATTCACTTATATTATCTCAATATATATTGATTGCTGTAATATTATTACCAGCACTACTTATCTATTCATATTTATTAAAATTAAGTATATTATTCTTGTTTGTAGGAATAATTATAATGCTTTTATTTCCAATTGTTCCTATTACCATAGTAGCATGTTTAACTACTATAGTAATGAAATTTACTAATGTAGTAAAGAATAAAGATATTGTACAATATTTAACTACTGGCATAACTTTGATATTAATAATAGCATTACAATTTTTTTATACAGGAACAAATAATCAGATTACTAACCAAGAATTAGCTCAAAAAATAGTTGAAAATAATGGATTAATAGAAGTTTATTCTAAATATTTTATAACTTTAACTCCAACTATAAATAGCCTTTTAAATTACAATAATATACAAGGTATTTTAAATATATTAATATTATTTTGTGAATCTATCATAGTTTATTATTTAGTTACCATAATAATATCAAAATTCTATATTGAAACAACTACTTCAGTTTTATCAAGTAACTCTAAAAATAGTAAAAAGATAGAAGATAAAGTATTTGTAAAGGAAAATACTTTAATTAGTTATATAAAAAAAGAATTTAAGATTTTAGTTAGAAATCCAATATTTTTTATGCAGTGTGTATTGCCATCAATACTATTTCCATTTATACTATTATTACCAATGTTTATGTCATTAAAAAATATGGGAAGTGAACAAATAAAAATATTTCAAGATATTTTGTCACAAATAATAAATGAACCAATTGGAGTTCTTGGAGCAATTATATTTACTATATTTTTATTTATGTTTAATTTTTGTTCTGTAACTTGTATTTCAAGAGATGGCCAAAATAGTACTTTTATGAAATATATACCAGTTGATTATAAAAAACAATTATTATATAAAATATTACCAGGGGTGATATTAAATATTATTCCTATAAGCTATGTAATTATAATTGCAAAATTATTTATATCTACAATTCATTTAAAAACAATATTTTATATAGTTAGTGTAAGTATACTTATAAATATATTAAATAATTATTTAATGGTTTTAGTAGATTTGAAGAATCCAAAATTAAATTGGATAACTGAATATGCTGTTGTAAAACAAAATTTTAATATTTTTTTCGAAATATTACTAATTATAATTGAAATAGGAGCAATAATTTTATTAGGAACTTTTATATCAAATATTGATTTAGTGGCTGTTATTTTAATAGTAATGTTTTTATTATTAAATATATTAATAAATAAATATATAAATAAACAAAATGTAAATCTGTTTAAAAAAATATATTAGACTATAATGAGAGGAAACAAAATAATGAAACAAAATAGTGTTTTTTATCAAATAATAGATGAGATATGTGCTGAGAAAAATATAGAGCAAAAATTATTTTCATACGGATGGATTAGAGAATTAAGAAAAAATAATTATTCAAATTTTATAATAGATAATAGATTAAATTTAAATAATATAAATTCTTTCAATATTGCTGGTGACAAATTTGCAACTTATGAAATTTTAAAAAATAATAATATACCAGTAATAGAGCATAAAATAGTATTTAACCCTAAAACAAGAAGTAAATATTATAAAATTAAATTTATTGAAGAGGCAGAAGAATTATTAAAAGAAAATGAAAATAAAGTGGTTATAAAGGCTAATAATTCTTATAAAGGAAAAGATGTATATTTTTGTTCAAATAAAAAAGAAATTGAAGAAGTAATTAATAAACTTTTTGAAAATAATTGTGATACTTTGAGTGTTTGTCCTTATGTAGAAATTAAATATGAATATAGGGCAATATATTTAGATGGAGAAATTCTTTATGTATATAAAAAGAAAAAACCATATATAGTTGGTGATGGAGAAAAAACAATTTCAAAACTTATAGAAGAAAAATTTTTAGATGAAATTGAAATTGATATTAGTAGAGATATAGATTTAAATAGCGTTCCTAAAAAAGGAGAGAAAGTAACTATATCATGGAAACACAATTTAAGTAATGGGGCTGAACCTATACTTATAGATGAAAGTGATGAGTTTTTAAATAAAGTCAAAGAAATTTCTATAAAATCTGCTAAAGCAATAAATATTAATTTTGCAAGTGTAGATATTGCACAAACTGAAGACAAAAAACTAGTGGTTATGGAAATTAATGGCACTGTTTGTATGAATAAATTTGCAAAAATGATTCCAAATGGATATGAAATAGCTAAGAAAATTTATACTAAGGCAATAGAAAAATTATTAAATGATATTTTTTAGTTATAAAATTTGATTAAAAAACTTGACAGTTTACCATAATACATATAAAATAATAACATAGGTTAAAATACAATATAAATTATATAAATAATACTAAAATTTATGAATAATTTTGTTGTACATTGAAAATTTAATAGGAAAGAGGTAAATATAATTATGCAAACAATTTTAATTATTATTGCCACTATCCTAATCTCAGCTGTAATTTTCATTCCAGTGGGTGTAGCTATTAGAAAAAAAATTGCAGAATCTAAAATTCAGAGTGCAGAACGTGAAGCTAAAAGAATGCTTGAAAGTGTTAAAATAGAAGCAGAAAACATGAAGAAAGAAGAAGTAATAAAAGCAAAAGAAGAAGTACTTCAGATAAGAAATGATTTAGATCAAGAGATTAAGGAAAGAAGAGGCGATATTCAATCACAAGAAAGAAGATTAATACAAAAGGAAGAAAATTTAGAAAAACGTATAACTATTTATGATGGAAAAGAGAAAGAGTTAGAAAGAAAATATGCAGATAACGAACAAAAAAGAGTAGAACTTGAAAATCTTTATCAAAAACAATTAGAAGAATTACAAAGAATTTCTGGATTAACTCAAGAACAAGCAAAACAACAATTACTAAATGATTTGGATAAAGAAATAACTCAAGAAAAGGCTACAATGATTAGAGATTTAGAAGCTAAAGCTAAAGAAGAAGCTGTTAAAAATGCAAGAGAAATTATAAGTTTTGCAATACAAAAATGTGCTGCTGACCATACATCTGAAACAACAGTATCAGTTGTTTCACTTCCAAATGATGAAATGAAAGGAAGAATAATAGGTAGAGAAGGTAGAAATATTAAAGCATTAGAAACTCTTACAGGAATAGATTTAATAATAGATGATACACCTGAAGCAGTTATTATATCAGGATTTGATCCTTTAAGAAGAGAAGTTGCTAGAATTGCTATAGAAAAATTAATTGAAGATGGAAGAATTCATCCTGCTAAAATCGAAGAAATGGTTGAAAAAGCTAAGGAAGAAGTTTCAAACACAATTAAAGAAGAAGGTGAGAGAGCAGCTTTAGAAACTGGTGTAAATAATCTTAATCCAGAAATAATAAAACTAATTGGTAAATTAAAATATAGAACCAGTTATGGACAAAATGTATTAAATCATTCGATAGAAGTTTCTAATTTAGCTAGAATAATGGCTGAGGAATTAGGAATAAATTCTAAAATAGCTAGAAGAGCAGGTTTATTGCATGATATAGGTAAAGCATTAGATCATGATATGGAAGGAACACATGTTGAATTAGGTGTTGAAATTCTAAAAAAATATAAAGAAAACGATTTAATAATAAATGCAGTAGAAGCACATCATGGTGATGTTGAACCACTTACTCTAGAAGCAGTTTTAGTACAAGCTGCAGATGCTATATCAGCTTCAAGACCAGGTGCAAGAAGAGAAACATTAGAGTCATATATTAAAAGGTTAGAAAAACTAGAAGAAATAGCAGATTCTTTTGAAGGTGTTGAAAAATCTTTTGCAATACAAGCTGGACGTGAAGTTAGATTAATAGTAAAACCAGAGAAAGTTTCAGATAGTGATATGGTAATAATGGCTCGTGAAGTTGCAAAAAAAGTCGAAAATGAAATGGATTATCCAGGACAAATAAAAGTAAACGTTATTAGAGAATCTAGAGTAATAGATTATGCTAAATAAAAGGCAGATTAAAATCTGCCTTTTTTGTTTTAAATACTTGACATGGTAAGCGTTACAGAATATAATAGCCATATATCTTAATGTATAAGCACTTAAACTAGGAGGATAAAAATTAAAAATGTCTAAAAAAAGCATATATTTTTTTGATAACAAATATAATAATATGACAGACGAAGAACTAATCAAAGAAATAAGATTAGGCGATTTAACAGCGCAAAATTTTTTATTAGAAAAATATAGAAATTTAGTTAATATGAAAGCAAATAGATTCTTTTTAGTAGGTGCGGAAAATGATGATATGTTGCAAGAAGGTATGATAGGGCTTTTTAAAGCGATAAAATCTTTTGATTTAGATAAAAATAATTCATTTAAAACCTTTGCAAATCTTTGTATTGAAAGGCAATTAATTACGGCAATAAAATCTTCTAATAGACAAAAACATATACCTTTAAATTCATCTTTTTCTCTTAATATTTCTGCATATGATGAAAATGATGATACAACTGTAATGGATATTCTTGATACTAAGCTAGTAGAAGATCCATTAGATACAATAACCAAAAGAGAATATATGGATTTTATTGAAAAAAGGATTGATAAAAATTTAAGTAATTTTGAAAAACAAGTATTAAACAGATATATTCAAGGAGAAAGTTATGTTGATATTGCAACAAAATTAAATTCTCCTGTAAAATCTATAGATAATGCAATTCAAAGAATTAGAAAAAAAGCAATAAAATGTATAGGAAATGATTAACAAAAGATTGTATAAGATTTTATATGTCAAAAGACAATAGTGAATTAATAAATTATATATCGTCTTAAAAAATTGCCCTCTTAGCTCAGGTGGTAGAGCACTTCCTTGGTAAGGAAGAGGTCGGCAGTTCAAGTCTGCTAGTGGGCTCCATGTATATTTTAATGAAAGGATTAAAAATGAAAATAGGAATAGTAGGACTTCCAAATGTAGGGAAAAGTACATTATTTAATAGTATAACAAAAGCTGGTGCAGAATGTGCTAATTATCCTTTTTGTACTATTGAACCAAATGTTGGAGTAGTAGCTGTACCAGATGAGAGGTTAGAAAAATTGGCAGAAATTTATAAACCTCAAAAAGTAACAAATGCAGTAGTTGAATTTGTTGATATAGCTGGTCTTGTTAAAGGAGCAAGTAAAGGTGAAGGATTAGGAAATAAATTTTTATCTCATATACGTGAAGTTGATAGTATTATTCAAGTAGTTAGATGTTTTGAAAATTCTAATATTGTTCATGTTGATGGTTCTATTGATCCAATTCGTGATATTGAAACAATAAATCTTGAATTAATTTTGGCAGATTTGGAAACAATAGAAAAAAGATTAGAAAAGGCTAGAAAATTATTGAAAGCAGATAAAAAATATCAATCAGAAATAGATATTTTAGAAAAAGTAAAACAAGTATTAAATTCTGGAAAATGTGCTAGAACAATTGATTATAATGAAGAAGAAAAAGAATTATTAAAAGATAGTTTTTTATTAACATTAAAACCTGTACTTTATGTTGCGAATGTTTCTGAAAATGAATTAGGACATGAAGATAACAATGAAAATGTCTTAAAAGTAAAAGAATATGCTCAAGCTGAAAATGCGGAAGTAATACCACTTTGTGTAAAAATTGAAGAAGAATTAAGCACTTTAGAAAAAAATGAAAAGCAAGAAATGCTAGAAGCATTAGAACTTGAAGAATCAGGTTTAGATAAATTAATTAAAGCAAGTTATAAACTATTAGGGTTAATTTCATTTTTAACAGCAGGAGAACCTGAAGTAAGAGCATGGACTATAAAAAATGGAACAAAAGCTCCACAAGCTGCTGGAAAGATTCATACAGATATTGAAAGAGGTTTTATAAGAGCAGAAGTAATATCATTTACTGATTTTATGGATTCTGGAGGATCAATGGTTACTGCTAAAGAAAAAGGGCTTATTAGATCTGAAGGAAAAGATTATATAATGAAAGATGGAGATATTGTATTATTTAGATTTAATGTATAAATTCTACAAGATATTACAAAAAGATTACAAATATTGCAATAATATTAAAAAAGTAAAAAAAACTTGCATTATAAATTTATATTATGTTATAATGTGAACAGATGTTAAGTAATAAGGAGATGGGAAAATGTTTAAATTTAAAAAAGAAAAAATGTTAATTAGTATAGTAATTATAACATTATTAGTTTTAGTTTTTGGAAGTGTTAGTTCTTTAGCTACTTCACTTAAACCAGCAAATGAAACTGCTAATGAGGTTGGTGCAGCAGATGATCAATCATCAAATAATGTAGTAAACAATACTTCAAACACAAATGCTTCAAGTATTTCTTCAACTATAGATAAAAATAATACAACAAATAATACAACAAATAACACTACTAATAATACTAGTTTAAGAAATACAAATTCATCAGCATCTGAGTTACCATATGCTGGAACAAATACAACAATAGTTTTTGTAGTAATTGCACTTGTTGCTTCAGCATTATATGCTTATAAAAAAGTATCAGATTATAATGTTTAATTAAATTTTAAAATAAAATAATAGCACACTATAAGTGTGCTATTTTGATTAAAAAAATTAAGTAAAAGTGTTGATGTTTTGATAATAACTTGGTATAATTAAATAAATTATTCACAAAAGATGCAGATATATATTATTTGTGTCTTTTTTTATTTTATGGGTGTGATTGAAATGTTGTTTATTGAAAAATTCAAAAAAAATATAAGAACTACAGATGATATTGAATCAGAATTACTTTTAAAATCTCTAGCAATGGTACCATTTAAAGATTTTAAAAGTAAACAAGAATCAAAATCAGAATTAATATCATATGAAAGTGAAAAATCCGAATTATCTAAAGCTTTTAAAAAATTGAGAATAAATATTCAATTTTTAAATGTTAATAATGATAATAAAAAAGTAATTTTAATAACGAGTGCTAAAGATTCAGAAGGCAAAAGTTTTGTTGCCTCTAACATAGCAGTAAGTTTTGCAGAAGTTGGAAAAAAAGTTATTTTAATTGATGCTGATATGAATAGTGGTAGACAAGGAAAAATATTTAATATTCCTAATAACTTAGGTTTATCAAATTATCTTGCTAATTTAGATACTAATGGCGTAGAAGTAAATGAATTCTTAAATAAATATATAAATGAAACTTCAATACGAAAATTAAATATAATTACCTCAGGTACAATTCCACCAAATTCATCAGAATTACTAGCTTCACCAAAACTTGAAGAATTAATTAAAGATTTAAATATATTTTATGATATTATTATTATAGATGGTACTTCTATTTTAAATACAAATGATTCACTTATTTTAGCAAGAATTGCTAATTCAACTATTTTAGTTGCTGATTATAATAAAAGTAAAGTAAATGAAATGGAAAAGGCAAAACAAAATATACAAAATGTTAGTGGAAAAATATTAGGAGTAGTTATAAATAAAACAAAAAGTAAAAAAAATTTCAAAAAAATTTGGAAAAATTTTAATAAAAATTTAAAAAGTTTATTTGAAAATTTTAAAAAGATTATTAAGAAAAAAAAAAAAAAAAACCTAAAACAAAATTACTTACAGAAACAATCAATATACCTGAAACAAAAAAAACTACAAATAATAATAGAAAAAAAATCATAGAGAAAGAAAATAAAAAAACAGAAAATATTAAAGAAAGTAAAATTAACGAAACTATTGATATTTCAAAAGAAACAGTAGATTATTTTAATGAAAATACAGTTCTAGTTGTTGTAGATGCTGAAAGTGCTTTTTGTAGAGTTTTTAGTAGGCATTCTTTTGTAGAGAAATTTGTAAGGAGTTTAAATAAATCTATAAAACCTCAATATTCATTAAGTCGTATATATAAAAAGCATGAAAGACTAAGAAATAGATATAATTTATCAAAAAAACAGGTAAAAAGAGTTGATCCTTTAATTTATAATACACTTCGTACTTATGATGAAGAAGTTTTAAAAGATCAAGGAAAAAAATCAAATAAAGCAGAAGCATATATAAATTGTATAACTAAAGAATACAAAAAATTAGATAATGAGAATAATATTGAATATATTGTAAGATGTCAAAGATTACGAAAATTAGAATTGGCAAAATCAGAATTAGAAATTGAGTATAAGTTAGATAATTTATGGTTTAGTAATAAAATGAAATTTATTGATAAAATATCAATGAAACAATTTGCTAAATTTTATGAAATAAATAGTAAATTAAAAAATGATTATGAAATCAAAAAAAGCCAGAAAAATAAAGCTTTTTATAATGATATTGTTAATGCAACTGATAATAATTTAGAAATTATAAGTAATAATAATGAAGAATTAAAAAAAGAAAAAATTAAGAATAAGAAACGTAAAATAAAAAAGAATAAAGCAAAAAAAATAAAAAAAGAAGATGATAATATAGATGATATATTAGAAGATAACTTATACCCAAAAACAAAATCAAATAAAGATTTATTATAAATTTAAACGTAGCTATTTAATTATAAAATAAATTTTAAATTGCTACGTTTTTTTTATCAAATATAATCTTGAAATTATTACAATATTTTTATATAATAATAGTAATAAATGTAAAATGGAGGGAAAATATGAACGAACAAGAATTAGGTCCAGAAATGAAATCATATATAGGTCTTTTAGCTCTAAAAAGAGCTACTTTAGAAACTAAAGATGGTGAAATGAAATTAAACAATAAAAATTGTTTAGTAGATATTCCAAATATTACTAGTTTTGATACTTATTTAAAAAAAGAAGGGTATAATATAGAAAAAGGAAAAAACAAATTAGGAAAAAATTATGTGATTCCTTTGCAAGTAAAAATGTCAGATGGAAAAGTAGAAAATTTTAACATTATAGTTAATAGTGAAGGACAAGATGTTTCTTTAATTTATGAAGATAAAGAAATAAAAGTATCAAATAGAATGCAAAATGAAATTATATCAAATGCCACAAAAAATGAAGGATTAACAGGAAAAGCAGATACTGAACTTATGAGAGAAGTTTTATCTCCAAAAACATTAGAAGAATTAGCAAGAGAAATAGAAAATGATACTTTAGTGCCAAATAATTCTATGGAGGCACTAAATAAAATAAAAGAAAAAGCACCAAATACTGACATAAAACTTACAGATGAACAAATTAAAGAAAATGATAAAAAAGGAACTCAAAACAAAGAAAGAGAACCTCAAGAAAAAGATGATGAAATAAAAAAAGTACCTGAAGAAGTTAGAGATGAAGTTGCTAGACTTTGTAGTGAACATAATTACGATATTAGTGCATTAAAGGAAGTTATGATAGTTAATCCGAAAGTAATTACTGAAAAATTAGAAGCAACTGAACTTGCTGAAAATGGACCAAACGTATATTGTTTAAGATTTAGAGATGCAAAATTAAATGATAGAATAGTAATGGCACAACCAGGAAAAACTCCTGTAGATAAAGAAACTTATGACGAGCCAATGAGACAAATAATGGATGAAAGAAGATATCGTAGTATAAACAAAACTATAGAAGATGAACATGATAAAATATATTTTACAGATATAGATGGAAACACAACTGTAGCAGAAATGAGAAAAGAACCTAGAGATTTAACTTGTGATGATAAAGAAAATATTCAAAAAGAATTTGAAAAATTAGATGAAAGTGCTAAAATAATATTAAATTCTGATATGCCAATAGAACAAAAAGCTGAAGAATTACAAAAAATAAATGAAAAAAGATTAGATTTATTTAACGGTTATGGAATTGAAGTTCCTACTATTGAAGAAGAAATTAAAGCTGATAATCAAATTCATGAAAAAGTTGGAGCTAAAGCTAAAGAACATGATGAAGAAGTTGGAGCTGAAGCTAAAGCTAAAGAACATGAATTACCAGCTGGACCGTGGGATAATAAAATATAAGAAAGGAAGTTTATAAATTGAAAAGCAATATACTTATAGGAGGAGCTTGGCCATATGCTAATAGCTCATTACATTTAGGACATCTTGCTGGATTAATTTCAGGAGATATTTTAGCAAGATATTATAGATTAAAAGGAGATAATGTTTTATATGTATCTGGTTCAGATTGCCATGGTACACCAATTACAGAAAGAGCAAAAAAAGAAAAAGTATCTCCAAAAGAAATTGCTAGTAAATATGATAAAGAATTTAATGAAACATTTAATGGGTTTCAATTTTCATATGATTTATATTCAAGAACATTTGATGAATATCATAAAGAAAAAGTAAAAGATGTTTTTAAAAAATTATATGATAATGGTTATATATATGAAAAAATAGAACCACAAGCTTATTGTGAACATTGTAACAAATTTTTATCAGATAGGGAAATAGTTTTAAAATGTCCAGAATGTGGTGAAGAAACAAAAGGAGATCAATGTGATAATTGTTTACATGTTCCAACTAGTGAAGAATTAATGTTAGGTAATTGTATTGATTGTGGTTCTAAAGTTGTAGAAAAAGAGAATAAAGTTTTATATTTAGCTTTATCAAAATTTCAAAAGCAAATTGAAGAACATACAGAAAAAGTAAAATCAGAATGGAGAATAAATGCTCAAAATGAGACTTTAAAATATTTAAAACAGGGTTTACGAGATAGAGCAGTAACAAGAGACTTAAATTGGGGAGTTGATATTCCAATTAAAGGCTATGAAGATAAGAGAATGTATGTATGGATAGATGCAGTTTTAGGATATTTAACAGATACAATGAAACTTTGTGAAAATAGAACGGATTGCACATGGGAAGATTTTTGGAAAGAAGGGCATAATAATAAAATATATATGTGCCATGGAAAAGATAATATAATGTTTCATAGCATAATTTTAAATGCTTTATTATTAGGACAAAAAGAAAATTATCATTTAGTAGATACAATAGTTTCAGCAGAATATTTAAACTTTAATGATCAAAAATTTTCAAAAAGCAAAGGTATAGGTATAACAGGATTAGAAGCATTAAAACTTTATGATTCAGATTCATTAAGATACCATTTATTAGCAAATGGACCTGAAAAGAAAGATACAAACTTTACTATAGAAGATTTTGAAAATACACATAATGGTGAAATATTAAATAAGTTTGGAAATTTAGTAAATAGAACATTAAGATTTAAAGGTTTAACTACAATTCCAGAAGGAAAATTAGATAGTAAAATAAAAAATGAAATTGAAAAAACTTATAATCAAGTTGGAAATTTAATTGAAAAGTTAGAATTTAGAGAAGCAGTTAAAACAATAATGAATTTAGTTGAATTAACTAACAAATATTATGATGACAAACAACCATGGATTGCAAAAAAAGAGAATATTGAAGAGTTTAACAATATTATATATACTTGTAGTGTTGTTATAGCAAATTTATCAAATTTATTTGAACCAATAATGCCTACTGCTTGTAATAAAATAAGAAATTATCTTAAATTACCAGAAAAATCTTGGAATTTTATAGATATAAAATCAGGTACAGAATTAATTAATATAGAACCATTGTTTAATAGAATTGAGAAAAAATAAGAGGAAATTATTATGGGAAAATTATTTGTAATAGATGGAACAGATGGAAGTGGTAAACAAACACAATTTAATTTATTAAAAGAACATTTAAAAAAAGATAATATTGAATATAAAACTGTAAGTTTTCCTAATTATGATAGTCCATCATCAGCACTTACAAAAATGTATTTATCTGGTGAATTCGGAGAAAATCCAAGTGCTATCAGTCCTTATATAGCTTCTACTTTTTATGCTGTTGATAGATATGCAACATATGTGAAAGATTTGAAAGAATATTATGAAAATGGTGGAATTATATTAGCTGATAGATATACAACAGCAAATATGGTACATCAAGCTGGTAAAATAAAAGATGAAGAAGAAAGAAAAAAATTTTTAGATTGGCTAGTTGATTTTGAGTTTAATATATTTGGTCTACCAGTTCCTACAAAAGTTTTTTTCTTAAATATGCCACCAAAAATAGCTAGACAACTTATAAAAAATAGAAAAAACAAATTTACTAATACAGATGAAAAAGATATACATGAGAGAAACCCTAAGCATATAGAAGATGCGTATAATTCTGCTTGTAGTCTAGTAGATTTATATAATTGGATTGAAATAAAATGTGTGAAAGATAATAATATAAGAACTATTGAAGATATTCATAATGAAATTTATAAAATAGTTTATAATGAAATACAAAAGAAGGATATATTATGAGAGGAAAAGTTGTAAATTTATGCATTAGTTTAATGAACATTTTATTTGGAATTCTAATTATTTTGTATACAAAGATTGTTCCACAAGATAAAACTTTATTAACTGTGCAAGAAGATTATGTAGTAGGAAAAATTTTAATAGGAATATATGTAGTAATGATTCTTGTTTCAATTATTGATTTAATCCAAAGCTATCATCATAAATCAGATACTACATTTAATACTGGTTATATAATAGGAATTTTTTCAATAAGTTTTTTATTTATAAAACAACCAGCAATAGCTTTTTTTAGCATAATATGTGGTTTAATTATATTAATAAAAAGCTTAAAAGAAAATTTAGTTGAATTAAATAGTACTACAGCAATTTCTATATCTATTGTTGTAATGTCTGCAATAGCTATTCTTGGAATTATTACAATAAATTATGACACTTTAGGAAGACGCATAAAAGATAAAGAAAATAAAAATGAACTTGCATATGTAGATGACTATTTTAAATATGTTACAGAATTAGATATAGAAGATATATATATAAATGTAAAAAAAGATGGTAAATTTGGTTATATAAATCAAAATGGAGAAACAGTTATAGACTTTAAATATGACTATGCAAGTCCATTTATCGAAATTACAGCATATAATAAAAAATTTTATGTAGCACTAATGTGTGAAAATGGAAGTTCATATATAAAATTAAAAAATGAAAGAACAGTATTATCTTATAGAAGTGAGTCAGCAGATGAAAATTATAAAGCTAAATTGGAAGAACTGCAAGATATTTATAAAAATACTTTAAAACAAACAGATGATATGAAATATGAGATTACAGAAATAACAAATAATATAAAAAAAGCTTCAGTATATGATGAAACACCTACAGACTATACTTATAGATATGATTATAATAATGAATATGATTTGATTGTAACTCAAAGTAGTATAGGGTTAGGTGATATTTATGAATTTGCAAAAAAAGATGATTTAAATATAAGAATTAAACTAGATACAACAGCATTAGATTATGATTCAAATTATTTATATCTTTTTTCAAATAGAGCAATTCCATTTTATGAAATTTCAAAATCTAATCAAGGGTGGTTTAGTTCTTACGGAAAGAAAAATGAAATGTCTGGAAAAGCTCAAATATTAGACTTTTTTGATGATAGAATATTACTTAGAAATTATAACAATAATACAGTTTATTTTGTTGATTCATCTGGAAATAAACTATCAGATACTTATAAAGATATATATGTTTTAGAAGAAGGAAGATTTATTGTAAGTAATGAAGATGGTTTTTTCAAAATAATAGATAATGAATATAATAATATTTTTGAAAGAGAATATGCAGTAATAAACACAAGATTAGCTACTGAAAATTTATTTTTGGTATCAGATTCTACTGAAAATATAAAATTTAATGATTATAATTTTGCAATTATGAATTGGAATTTAATCAATTCAAATGGAGAAGTAATATTTGATAATATTGAACAAGTATATGATCAATTTTATGAGTTACCAAAAGATAAAAAGAATGATAAAGAAAATTATTTAGAATTTGAGAAAAATTTAAAAGATTTGAAATATGATTTTGTTGGCGATAAATTTTATAAAGATTACCAATAATTGTAAATTAAAAAATAATAGAATTGCATATAATAAAATAGAACTATTTTTGTTAGTTCTATTTTTTATGAAGAAGGGATGATAAAATTATGGATGATAATTATAGTCAAAAAATTAAATGTACAGTAGAAACATGTAAATATAATAATTGTGATGATAGAATGTGTGAATTAAATCAAATAGAGGTACAAGCATGTCCTGGTTGTTCAAATGGAAAAGCAGAAGATGAATCTATGTGCGGAAGTTATGAGTGTAAATGCAACTAAATTAAAATATGAATTATTCAAAGAGTTTTATTTTGAATAATTCATATTTTTTACATATATTTTTACTTGACATACTTATTTTAAGATTATAAAATATGGTAAGAAAATAAAATTTAAGGGGGAATAAAATTATGCCATTAGTAACAACTAAAGAAATGTTTGAAAAATCAATGAAAGAACATTTTGCAATAGGAGCTTTTAATATAAATAATATGGAGTTTATACAAGCAATAACAGATGCAGCAGAAGAATCAAAATCACCTGTAATACTTCAGGTATCTTCAAGTGCTATAAAATATGCTAGAATAAATTACTTAATAAAAATGGTAGAAGCAGCAGTTGAAACAACAACTATACCAATAGCTTTACATTTAGATCATGGTCCAGATTTTGAAACATGTAAAATGTGTATTGATAATGGTTTTACATCTGTAATGATAGATGGTTCAAAATATGATTTTGAAGAAAATGTTGCTTTAACAAAAAAAGTTGTAGAATATGCTCATTCTAAAGGTGTAGTAGTAGAAGCAGAACTTGGAAAATTAGCCGGTGTAGAAGATGATGTTAATGTTGCAGATAGTGATGCAAGATACACAGATCCTGACCAAGCATATGAATTTGTTCAAAGAACAGGATGTGATTCTTTAGCAATAGCTATAGGAACAAGTCATGGGGCATATAAATTTAAAGGTGATGCTAAATTAAGATTTGATATATTACAAAAAATAAAGGAAAAATTACCTAATACTCCTATTGTATTACATGGAGCATCTAGTGTAATACCAAAACTTGTAGATATGTGCAATAATAATGGAGGAAATATTCCTGGTGCAAAAGGATGCCCAGATGAAATGTTAAAACAAGCAGGAGAAAATGGAGTTTCAAAAATAAATGTTGATACAGATTTGAGATTAGCTATGACTGCACAAGTTAGAAAAGTATTTAATGATGAACCATCAGTATTTGATCCTAGAAAATATTTAGGTGCAGCTAGAGAAGAAATTAAAAGTACAGTAATGCATAAAATTAATGATGTATTCTGTTCAGCAAACAAAGCTTAGATAAGTATAAAATAACTTGGAAAATTAATTATTTTCCAAGTTATTTATTTTTTAAAGCTCTTTGAATTTTAATTTCAGCATCTTTTTTTGCAATATCTTGACGTTTATCATATAATTTTTTTCCTTTTCCAATTCCTATTTCTAATTTCACTTTATTGCCTCTCATATACATGTTGATAGGAACAAGAGAAACTCCTTTTTGTTTTATCATTCCGAATAATTTATTAATTTCACTTTTATTTAATAAAAGTTTTCTAGTGCGTAAAGGATCTTTATTATAAATATTACCAAATTCATATGGACTTATGTGCATTCCATAAATAAAAACTTCACCATTTTTTATATTAACATAAGTATCTTTAATATTACATTTACCATTTCTTATTGATTTTATTTCTGTTCCAGTTAATACAATACCTGCTTCTAAAGTTGATTCAATAGTGTAGTTGTGATATGCTGTTGGATTTTTTGCAAGTAATTTTTTTTCCATAATCAATTCCTTTCAATAAACTTGTATATAAATATAACATATTTATATAATTTTGGCAAATTTTCAAAATATTCACATTATTTTTATTATATTAGAAATAATATAATTATGAATCAAATTTTATATAACAAAAAAACAAATAGAAAATTAAAATATATATTTAAAGTTCAGTTCATAATTTCTATATTAATAGCAATGTTTCTAATTGCATTATTAATGATAGATTATAGTGAAGATGAAAATTTAGAAAATATTTCAAAAGTAGTAAATAAAAATATGGGGATAAGTTCTATATATCAAGCTAGTAAAATTAGTAATACAAGTAATTATTTAGGAAAAATATATATAGAAAAAATAGATTTAGAATATACAGTGTTTAATAGATTTAATAAAGATTTGCTTAAAATAGCACCATGTAAATTTAATGGAGTGAATTTAGGAGAAAAAGGAAACATTTGTATTGCAGGACATAATTATAATGATAATCGTTTTTTTAGTAGATTAGATGAATTAGAAATTGGTGATAAGGTAAAGCTAGTTAGTATGCAAAATGAAGAATTTGAATATACAATATATAAAATCTTTGAAACAGATGAAAATGATACTTCTATATTAAAATCCTATAAAAATTATGAATTAACTCTTTTAACATGCAATAATTCTAATAAAAAAAGAATTATAATAAAAGCATATATTAAAGAAAATACAAAGCCTTGAAAAAATAGAATAATAGTAGTAAAATAAGTTAGTAATATTAAAAATAGAAAGGAAAAATATAATGGAAAAAAAGCCTATAGTAACAATAGAAATGGAAGATGGGGGAATAATAAAAATAGAATTATATCCTAGTAAAGCACCAGAAACAGTAAATAATTTTATAAGTTTAATAAAAAAAGGATTTTATGATGGATTAATTTTTCATAGAACAATACCTGGTTTTATGGCACAAGGTGGAGATCCAGAAGGTACAGGAATGGGAGGACCAGGATATGGAATAAAAGGTGAATTTAAAGAAAATGGAGTAGAAAACACAATATCACATTTAAGAGGAGTTATTTCAATGGCAAGAAGTAATATGCCAAATTCAGCAGGATCACAATTTTTTATAGTTACAGATGATTCAACATTTCTTGATGGTAAATATGCTGCTTTTGGAAGTGTTTTAGAAGGTATGGATGTTGTTGATAAAATAGTAAAGTCAAGAGTAATTACAAGAAGTCCATTTGGAGGTGGGAAAGATAGACCAGTAGAACCTCCTGTAATGAAAAAAGTTACAGTTGAAGCATTTGGAATAGATTATCCTGAACCAGAAAAAATGTAATAAAAGAGGTATTAAATTGAATATTTACAAAGTATTAAATGAAATAATTGAATACATAGATGAAAATTTAGAAAATAATATTGATTATAATGAATTGTCAAAAATGATGGGAACAAATGAATATGCAATAAAAAGAATTTTTCCTTTAATTACAAATATATCTATTTCAGAATATATACGAAATAGAAGATTGTCGAATGCAGGTTTTGATTTATATAAAAAAGACGAGAAAATAATAGATATTGCTATTAAATATGGGTATGATAATGCAACATCATTTTCTAGAGCATTTGAGAAATTTCATGGTATAAAACCAAGTTATGTAAAAACAAATCCAGAAAAATTAAAAACATTTCCAAAATTACATTTTAATGAGGATATAGTTGATAATCATAGTATGGAATATAGTATCATTGAAATGGATGAAATAGTATTATATGGAAAAGGAATTAAAACGATAGATTCTACTATTTCTAAAGATGCTCCAAGTTTTTTTAAAAAAATGGAAAGAAAATACAGTAAAAAATATGGAGAAATTCCATATGGAATGATTAAATATGAAGCAAGATTTTGTAGTGATAATTATGAATATTGGATTGCATATGATAAAAAAATTGATGAATTTGAAGAAATTATTATTCCAAAATCAAAATGGTTATTATTCAGAATAAATTCACAAGAACCAGTAGATATTCGAAATGTATCTCAAAATTTTTATAAAAAATTTGTTCCAAGTTCAAAATATAAAATAAAACCATTACCAGAATTAGAACATTATTATAATGGAATTACTGATTTTTTAGTAGCAATTGAAAATTAAAAAAACTGACTTTTTTGAAACATAAAAAGTCAGTTTTTTTTATATTATTTAAAATATAATAGATTTGGTGATAAAAATGAAAAAAGTAAATTATTTTGAAGTTTTTTTAACAAATGACTATGTTACAGAGGAAAGTTGGTTACAATTTTTATTATATATATCAAAATTAAACGGTTTACTTAGAAAATGGAAAATATATGTAAAGTTTGACAAAAACAATGTAAGATATTTTATAAAAACAAGAAATCAAATTCCAACTACTTTAAGTAATTTAAATGATTTTTTATTAAAAAAAATAGAAGATATTGATATTATTAAAGGAAACAATTTTTTAAAAACTTTTTATATTATTACTAATAAAGAAAAAAGTATTGTTGATGTTTTCGATAAAAATGAAAGTAAACGTATGAGAGAAATTGTTGCAGCAGAAATAAAATTTATTCCTTTTAATAAAAATAATTTTCTTTATTTTACTAAGATAATTTTTAAAAATAAAAAAGATAAATTAATTTCAAAAATTGCGTTATTTAGTATTCCACATAGTTTTTTAAGTATCGATTTTTCAAAACATACAAGATTTTTATATAGAAAGGATATAAAGCAATATTTAAATATAGAGAAAACAGTAAACATATTTGAAAATGATGAAAAAAATAGCATTTTAAAAATAAATGCTTTTCCTTATTTGCAAGATAACTATTTTCTTAATTTAAACAATTATGATTTTGATAAACATTCTATTGTACTTGGAGGTTCTGGTACAGGAAAATCAAAATTTTTGAGTTTGTTTGTTGATAATATTTATAAGAATCCAAATTATAGAATGAAATATAAAATAGTAATTATAGATCCACATAGTTCATTAGAAAATGATATAGGAGGTTTAGATAAAACAAGAGTAATTGACTTTAAATCTTCAAAAAATAGTATTGACTTATTTATGAATTCAAAAGAAAATATTGTTTCAGAATCAGAAGTTTTATTAACGCTTTTTAAAAATTTAATGGATAAAGAATATAATTCTAAATTAGAGCGAGTTTTAAGGCATAGCATATTTTTACTTATTGCGATTGAATCTGTAAATTTAACGAACTTAAGAAAATTACTTACCAATACAGAATATAGAACTAGAATTTTAAAAGAAAATAATCAAATTTTACCAGAACCTATTAAAGACTTTTTTCTAAATGATTTCAATAATTTAAGAACTCAGTCACATCAAGAAGCAATATCACCAATAATTTCTTTTATAGATGAATTAAGTATATTACCAGCATTCAATAATCAAGATAAGTTAAGTAACTTAAAAGAGGTTATAGAACAAAATTTCCTAAGTATTATATCATTAGATGAAACTGCTATTGGTGAAAAAGCAACTAAAACAATAGCTGGTTTATTAATGGGTCAAATGTTTACATTAATGCAAAAAAGAAGTTTTGATGAACATATATTATTTATTATTGATGAAGTAGCAGTAATTCAAAATTCTATATTGAAAAGATTTTTATCAGAAAGTAGAAAATATAATTTGTCTTTAATTTTAGCAGGGCAATATTTTAATCAAATTGATGAAGAAATTCAAAGTTCTATTTTTGCTAATGTTATAAATTATTATACTTTTAGAGTATCAAGAGAAGATGCTGTAATTTTAAGTAAAAATATGCAAATGGAACTTGCCCTACATAATTCTCATTATATGAAAGTAAAAATGCTTACAGAACTTGCAAATAGAGATTGCGTACTAAGAATTAGTAGTAAAGGTAAAGTGCTACCTGCTTTTAAGGCAAGAACATTGGATGTTATTTCATATCCAAGAAAAAAAGAAATAGAAGAGGTAAAAATTCAAAAAGAAAATAAAATAAAGCAAAAAAAGAATTTTTCTATAAATAAAAATGTTAATTTAATTGATATTATGAAATCTCAATCAACTGGAAGGAGAAAATTGAATGAAGGATAAAGAAGCATTAGAAGTGATAAATAAAATATTTCTTAATATTTTTAACAAGAATAATAGTTATTCTATAGATGAAATTTTATCTAAATTTGCATTTGATATAAAATTACCACAGAAAGTATATGATAGTTTAACTTCAAAAGAAACTTGGGCAGAATCAATAAATCCTACAAAATTTATAACTCAAAAAAATATGGAATTATATGATAATAAACATGGATGGATGAGACCAAAAAAAGACTTAAATTCTCTTGATGATGTTTTGAAATATTGGAAGAAAATAAATTATACTACTACAGAAAGAATTTATGAATCAGAAAATGTTTCTAAAAGTGATACAATATACAATTGTGAAAATGTATATAGAAGTTTAGATTGTAGGAAATGTAAAAATATATTATTTTCAGATGGATGTGGTAATTCAGAATTTATAATGGCTTGTCAAAGAACAGGACAATCAAGTTTTTGTATAAGAGTTGATGATTCAGGAGAATGTATAAACAGTTATAATGTAATTTGTTCTGCCAAAATTAGTAATTCTTTTTTTATACAAGATTGCAAAAATCTAGATGAATGTATGTTTTGTTCTCATATTGCAAATCAAAAATATTGTATTGCTAATATGCAGTTTGAAAAAGAAGAATATTTTGATATAAAAGAACAAATAATTAATTGGATATTAGAAAACTAAAAGCGAACAAAATATATTGTTCGCTTTCCTCTATTATTGTTCAAATGTGTTATCAATTATATTTTCTGATGAATTAGAATCAGTATCGTCAGCAGTAGTATTATTGGTATTTTCTGTTGAAGAATCTGTAATATTATCAGGAATTGTTTCAGTGTTTTCTTCAGGAGAAGGAGTTATTTCTGGTGTACTAGGAATTTGTTGTACCTCTGGATTTTGTGTAATTGGTTGATTATTTTCTTGAGGTTGAGTTTGTTCTTCTTTTATTTCTTCATTTGTTTCAGGTGTTGAAGATTTTTCAGTTTGAGAATCAGATTTTATTCCTGAATGTTTATTACAATATGAAGTAGGGGCAGTACCTTCTAAAAAATATTCTGTGTAAGAATTAGAACAATTTGAATTAGCTAGTAGTCCAGTTTTAGGACAAATTTTTGCAGTTACAATTCCCTTTTCAGGAATTTCAAATGTTTTATTTTCTAAGCCAGAATGAATTTTTTTCATAACATTTGACCATATTTGTCCAGAAGGATTCTTGTTATTGAAATTAATTGTTTCATTTAAGTCAAAACCAAACCAAGTTACAGCAGTATAATATGGTGTAAAACCACAAAGCCATCTATCATAATCTTCATTAGTTGTACCAGTTTTTGCACAAACATCAATACCAGAAATCTTACAATATTTTGCTGTTCCAACTGAACCAACAACTGGTTGTGAAAGTAGTGATTGTAAAATAAAAGCGATGTCTTCAGAAAAAACTTTAGAACTTTTTTGTTTTGATTTTACAACTATTTTTCCAATTGAATTTTCAATTTTTGTATAAAATGTAGGTTGTATATAAGTTCCATTATTGGCTATAGTTCCATATGCAGAAGCCATTTCTAAAGGACTTATTCCCTTTTCTAATCCTCCTAAAGCTAAATTAAGATTTTCATCTTTTTTTGTAAGTGTTGTTATACCAAGTTTTTTCATATATTTTATTGATTCTTTTGGAGTTAATTCCTCCATAATTTTTACAAAAGGTATATTTTGAGAAGATTCAACAGCACTTCTAACAGTAATTTCGCCCTTATAATCATTATAATCAGTAGGAGAGTAACCTTCCTCAGAACCATCATCAAAAGTTGTTGCTTCATCATTATATAATGTAGCAGGAGTTATAATTTTTTTATCTATAGCTGGTAATAAAACAGAAAGTGGCTTACCACTTGAACCAGTTTGCCTTAAGGCTTGTGTTGCTCTATTAAAGCCTCTTGCAGTTTTTGTACCAATACCACCAACACAACCTAATACTTGTCCAGTAGAATGATCAAGTACAATCATTGCTGCTTGTGAAGTAATAGAAGAATCTTTTGAGGATTTTAGACTATATTTTTTTTTCGATACTTCATTTTCGATTTCTTTTTGTATATTTGAATTTTGAGTACTATATATTTTTAAACCAGCCATTTCAATATAATTGTTTGCAAAAGTATTTGATATTTTTTTCTTTTTAGAAATGTC
The DNA here is from genome assembly GCA_947596225.1 of uncultured Clostridia bacterium. Lineage (GTDB taxonomy): Bacteria > Bacillota > Clostridia > TANB77 > CAG-508 > Scatovivens. Next base: position 27,537 of record CANQEX010000006.1, read on the forward strand.
TTCTATAATTTCAGAAATCATTGCATCTGTATGATATGAATAAATATTATTATTTTTATTTTCTTCAATTTTTCCATTTTTAAATTTTAGTCCATTATCAACCTCTAATATTGCATTATTATATTCAGTTTCATCTATATATTTAAGTTCTAACATTTTACCTAATACTGTTTTTGTTCTATTTTTTATTTTTTCAGAATTATCTTGCTCTGTAAAAGGAGAATAAGAATTTGGAGAATTATTAATTCCAGCTAAAAATGCACATTCAGCTAAATCAAGTTCTGAAACATTTTTATTAAAATAATATGTAGCACCTAAGTTTACTCCATAAATATTTGGACCAACATAAATTATATTTAAATAAGCTTCTAAAATTTCGTCTTTTTCAAGAACGCCCTCAAGAGATATTGCTTTAATCCATTCGTTTATTTTTCTAGTAACTTTTGAAGAATTATCTCCAGTTAAATTTTTTACTAATTGTTGAGTAATGCTGCTACCACCAAAAGATGATGAACCTAAATTCTTTATGTAAGAGAAGATTGCAGCTGTAGTTCTAGGAAAATCTACTCCACCATGTTTGTAAAAGCGTTGATCTTCAATTGAAATATAAGCATCTTTTAAATTTTCAGGTATATCAGTTAATGAAATATTTTTTGTATTTTTACTGTTTCCTATTTTTGCTATTACATTTCCATCTGTATCAAGAACTTCTGAAGGTGTATTTGAAATCATATCTTGAGCTATATTTTGCCAAGTAGCAATAAATATTCCAAGCTTTATTGCTAACATAATAATTAAAATTAATATTATAACCAGTAATATTTTTATTTTTTTAGAATGTTTTTTTTCATTTTCTATTCTGTTCAAATTATTTTCCTCTTTCTAAAATATTATATATAAGAATATCAAATAACCCAAAAAAAGTAAAGTTTATAGAAATAGTGAAAAAATTATAAAAATATTGAAAAAAAGAACAATAATATATTATAATTATAAATATATAATAATTTGGAGGAAAAAATGAAAAAAAAGAAAATATTAGTAATAATTATAATTTTAATTATTTTAATAACAGTTGGTGTATTTGCTTATATTTCTACAGATATATTAAAATCACCAAAAAAACTATTTAAAAAATATATATTTAATAATGTAACACAAGTTTCAGAATTTAATTTTAAACCATATGATGAAATTATAAATAAAATAAATAATCAACTAGCACAAATGCAAATTAATTTAGATTTAGATGATAGTACAAGAATGAATACTACCATAAAACTTGATAAACCTAATCAAATTGGATCTACAGATATAAGTGTTATGCAAAATGAAAATAGTATATTTGATATTACAGCAACAGCAAATACAGATATTTTAGGTATTAAGATACCTGATTTAAGTAAAAAATATATATCCATAGAAAATAGAGATTTGAAAAAAGTTGCAAAAACACTTAATTTAAGCGAAGAAATAATAAATGAAATACCAGATTCAATACCTAAAATTAAATCTTTTTCTCAAGAAGAAAATAAAAAACTAAAAAAAGTTTTTGATAAAACTGTAAATAATATTTTTACTAAGATTAATAATAATAATTTTAGTGTTGAAAAGGGTGTAGCAATAGCTAGTAATCCTGAAAATGTAACTACTAACAAATATACTTTAACAATAAATTCTCAACAGCTAAAAACTATATTAAAAGAAGCTATTGATGAGCTATATAACAACCAAGACTTTCAAAAAATATTAAGTGAAAGAATTGAAAAATCTTTACTTGAAAATTATAAAAATAAAATTACTGAATTAATTAATTCTATTGATGATAATGAATTGAAAATATCAGTTTATGAAAAAAATAGTAAAACATTAAAAACAGAAATAATTTATTCTGAAGAAAACATTTCATTTGAAATAAAAAATAATGAAAATAAATTATATATTAATGAAATAAATAACGAATATTCTAGTAGTTTTATTATTTCTAATAAATTTGAAAACAATAAAGGTGAGCTTTCTTTGGAAAATTCAGTTAGATATAATGATGGAAGTATGGAATATTTAAATAATAATAATAATAACAATGTATCAATAATTTCAACTCAAAATGGTGATAATTTTACAATAAAATTTACAGATAAAAATAATGAAAATGCAAAAGAAGATTTAGAAGTTGCAATAAAATTTCCACCTAGTCTAGATATAGAAAGAGTATCTTCTACTAATTCTTATATAATAAATGATTTTGTTGAAGAAGATTTTCAAGATTTAACTACAGAATTGATTAAAAATGCATTAGAAACTGCAGAAGAAAAACCTTATTCATTAATTGGCATTTTATCAGGATTTATTAATAATGGTGAAGATATAAATCTTTTTTCTGATGAAACAGAAACTAGTGATAATAACTTAGAAATTAAAGATAAAATTTCTGAAGAAGTTAATAAAGGTGTTAATAAATGTTTCACAAAATATAAAATGCAGTTAAATATAGATGAGAATGCGATTATAGATGATTTTTTAACAGTAGAAAATATACAAGATTATTGTGAATATAATCATAAATTAGAGTTGGTAAGCGGAACTACATTAAAATGTACAGTAGATAATAATGATGAGTATTATATTGTATTAGACATTGATTTTGATAATTTAAATCTTAATAATTTGGAAGTGTATACAGCAGAAGAATATGAAAATTTATAATCAGAGGAAAGTATGGAAAAAATAGTTAAAGAATTAATAAAACTAAAAGATGATAATTATAAAAAATTTAATAAAAGTTTATGTCCAGATACTAAAAGAGAAATGTTAGGTATAAAAATACCAATTTTAAGAAAATTTGCTAAAGAGATTATAAAAAATCCAGAATATAATTTTAAAGAATTTATAGAAGATGACAATTTGAAATATTTTGAAGAAGTTATATTACAGGGGCTAGTTATTGCATATAGTAAATTTGATTTTGAAGAAAAATTAGAATATATAAAAAATTTCGTACCCAAAATTGATAGTTGGGAAATTTCAGATACTTTTGTTCCAACATTGAAAATAAAGTCAAATTATTTAAGTGAATATTGGAATTTTATACAACAATATTTATATTCAAAAAATGAATTTGAAATTAGATTTGCACTCATTTCAATTTTAGATTATTTTTTAATTGATGAATATATTGATAATGTTATTGAAATATTAAATAATATAAATCATGATGGATATTATGTAAAAATGGCTGTTGCATGGAATATTGCTGAAATTGCAGTTAAATTTAATGAGAAAGCAATGAATTTTTTGAAAAATAATAATTTAGATAAATTTACTTATAATAAAGCAATTCAAAAAATGATTGAATCATATAGAATTGATGATAAACAAAAAAATATATTAAGAAAAATGAAAAAATAAATATAAGAGGAGAAGTATTATGTTAAAAAGTGTAGAATTATATATATTACTATTCTTTACTTATTCTTTTGCTGGTTGGCTTATGGAATCTATTGGAGGAATTTTTATTGTAAAAAAATTTGTAAACAGAGGCTTTTTAATTGGTCCATATTGTCCTGTATATGGAGTAGGTGTAGTAATAGTAACACTTTTACTAAAAAATTATATTAATGATGTTTTAGCTTTATTTGTTTTTGCTACACTTATTTGTGGTATGTTAGAGTATTTTACTAGTTATATCATGGAAAAATTATTTAATGCTAGATGGTGGGATTATCATAATAAAAAATTTAATATAAATGGAAGAATATGTTTAGAAACACTCATTCCATTTGGTATTGCAGCAACAGTTATTCTTTCATATATAAATCCTTTTCTATTTAAAATTTATGGAAATTTATCTGATTTAATTCTCAACATAATTGTAGGAGTATTATCTTGCATTTTTATTGTTGATTTAATTATTTCTTTTATAATTATATCTAGTTTCAAAAATCAAATTTATGCAAATAAAGACAATACTGAGGAAATTGTAAATTTAGTAAAAGATAAAACAGAAGATGTTTTAATGCAGGCAGAATCAGATATTAAATTATTTAGTAGGAAATTAAAAATTAAAAAAATTAAATTTCAAAGAAAAGTTAGATATACAAGGAAAAAATTGTCTGGAGCCGTATATGTTAGTTCAAAAGCATTAGCAGATAACTTGAATAATAAAAGAATGGAATTTATAAATAAAATAGAGCACGGAAAAGAAAGAATAGATAATCAAATTAAAATTAAAAGAGCTGAATTTGAGATGAAGCAAAAAGAAAAAAAGGAAATAATATCTACAGCTTATGAAAAGAGAAAAAATCAAATTCAGAATTTTCAAAAAGAGTCTAAAGAAAAAATTAATAGTAAAATTCTTGATTTAGATGAATTTAACAAAAAAATTATAGATGAATTTAGAAAAAAATCTTATTTAGCTAAAAGATTAATGAATGCTTTCCCATCATTAAAAATAAATAAAAATAAGAAAGAATAATTAAAACCTTGAAAACACCTATAATATGTGCTATTATAGTAATTAATTCTATTATAAAGGAGATTTTTATGGAAAATGTAGCAGATGAAAAGTATATAAGCTTAATTTGTAATGGCGAATTTAATGCTATTCCTGATTTTAAAATAGGTGAGTTATTTGAATCTTTTTTCGATAATATAAATTACAATGTCATTAAAGAAGAAAATAAAGTATATGTAGATTTTACTGGTGAGGCTATGTGTGATGATTCTCCATGTACTATATTAATACGTTTTGAGGTAGATAATAATATTGAAGAGTTTGAGATTATTCAAATAAAAGTTAATGATGAAATTTTAAATGAAACAGAAACATTAGATCTATTAGAAGATATTGCTTATGTTGGTGGAGCAGTTTTAGAGGAAGATGATTATTGTTTGAATTGTGATGAGATTAATTGTGAAAATTGTACATTTCAAGAAGATGATGAAGAAGATTTTTTAGATGATGATGATGACGACGATAATGATGATAAATAAATTTTAATAAAAATATTTTTCTTGCTCACATAATATGTTAAAAATTAATATTATATAAAAAAGGAGGAGGAAAATGTTTTTTTGTAAGTTTAAAAAGGTTATAGCAGGAATTTTAATTGGATTTGGAATTGGAATATTATTAGTATTATTTCTTCCTCCAGTTGCCTGGATATGCATAATGGGAATAGGAATGTTTGTAGGAGGCATTAAATTTTTACTAGGTAAATAGGAGGAATGTATGACAATTGTAGTAAAAAAGGTACCTAAATTTTTAAGAGGATTTGTTAAATTTATTTTTGGAATAAAATCTACATAAATTTTTATTAATTTAGGTAAATAAGGCAAAAAAATAACTGTTAAGTTTCTTAACAGTTATTTTTATATATTTTAAACAGCTCTTTTAACTTTTCCAGCACGTAAGCATTTAGCACATACACAAACTCTTTTAACTTCTCCATCAACTATTGCTTTAACTGTTCTTAAATTAGGTTTTACAGTTCTTGTAGTTCTTTTGCTAATATGTGAACGTGTTATACTAAGTTGTTTTCCAAAACTAGTTTCTTTTCCACAAAATGCACATTTTGCCATATCTAAAGCACCTCCATTAATTTTAATAAACTGACTATTTATTAGTCTAACATAATTTTTTAAAAAAAACAAGTATTTTGATTAAAAATATTAAAAAAATTTAATTAATTATTAAAGTGTTTTAAAAGCCTTAAAATCCTTACAAATACTTATAATGTTTAAGGGAAGGATATTGACAAATTCTGAAAATGTAGTATAATATTAATCAATAACGATTATTTTTGGAGGTAGAAAATAATGTTAGCTAAATCATGGAAAAAAATATTATTAGCAGTATGTATTATAGCTTGTATATTTAATTTAACATCAAAGTTAGTAAACCGTCATTCATTAAAAGAAAATCTTCAAAGTGCAAATGATGGAGAAACAGTATTTGATATATTTAAAAAACATGATATTAAAGTAGAAGAAACCTCTGCTGATTCAAATCAATCCAATACAGAAGAAAATATTAAAGAGATAAATAGTGATAATCAAGAAAAAAAATCTGTAGAAACTGATGATAAAGAATCTAACGATAGAGTAGTTGATGACAAAGAAAGTGATGACAAAATGGTTAATGATGAAGAAAATATTGAAACAGATAATACCAAAGATGGTTCATTTAAATTTAAAGATTATACAATAATATTTTAAAAATACTTGAAATAAAAAAAATAATATGTTATTATATAAAAGATTGTTTAAAAAATGTAAGAAAGAGGTGAATTACATGAGAGCAGAAATACATCCAAAGTATATGGCTTCTAAAATAATATGTGCATGTGGTAATGTAATAGAAACAAATTCAACAAAACCAGAAATAAAAGTTGACGTTTGTTCTAAATGTCATCCATTTTGGACAGGAAGCTTAAAACAAAATACTACAGGTGGTAGAGCAGATAGATTTAAAAAGAAATATGGTCTTGCTTAAAATAGTAGTAAATTATATAAATTATTGCGCAATAAAATTCTAGATTATCTAGAATTTTTTTATTTAATACATAAAAAGGGCTTTTAGCCCTTTTTTATCTTAATAAATTAAGCCATTTTAAAGTAATATATTCAAAAATATTAAAAAAAGATTTTTTACTAACTGAAGAATCTGATATTAAGTTAACAGATGAAACCAAATTATTATCAATATAATAATTTATAGAACCTAAAATATCTCCTTTATTTATAGGAGCACTTATGTTATCGTTTAATAATAGTTCTTCTCTTATATCCTGAGAATTACCTTTTTTTACTAAAGCTCCTGTATCTTTTTCATAAACAAGATTAATATTATCTACTGTTCCTTTATTAACTTTTACATTTTGAAATAAAGCATCTTTTGTTGAAGTGCTTTTAAATTCATATGTACTAAAACCATAATCCAGTAAAAGTTTTGCTTCTGAAAAACGAATTTTTGGTGTTGGTGCTCTTAATATAACAGCAATTAAAGAAAAATTATTTCTTGTTGCACTAGCAGATAAATTATATAAAGCTAAACTTGTTGAACCAGTTTTTAAACCTGTTGCTCCATCATATGTACGAATTAATTTATTAGTATTAACTAATTCTGATTGACCATCACGCAAAGAATCCATCCATATTGTAGTATAATTGGTAATATTTGGGTGATTTTGTAATAATTCTTTAGACATCAAACTAATATCATAAGCAGAAGTAAAATGTCCATCTTCGTCAATTCCATGACAATTCTTAAAACAAGTATCATTCATACCAAGTTGTTTTGCACGTTCATTCATTTTTTGAACAAATAGTTCTTCACTACCTGCTAAATATTCTGCCATTGCTACAGTACAGTCATTAGCACTTACTACACAAATTGCTTTAAGCATTTCATCAACAGATAAATTTTCAGTTTCATTTAACCATATTTGAGATCCACCCATAGAAGATGCGTTTTCACTACAAGGTATTTGAGTATCTAAAGAAATATCACCTCTATCTAGTGCTTCCATTATTAAAAGAATAGACATTATTTTTGTGACACTAGCAGGTCTGAGTTGTTTATGTGAATCTTTTTCATAAAGAATTTCGCCTGTTGTCTGTTCAATTAGAATAGCACTTTCAGATTCCAAATTTAAAATATCTTCATTAGTATCTGCATTAACTTGAGTTGTTTCAATTTCTTCAGACCATATAGGATAAGTAGTAAATATTGCTAATGAGTATGTATTAAAAAAAAATAAAAATAAAATTAAAAATGTTATAATCTTTCTTTTCATAATATCCTCCAATTTTTTTATTAATAAAATTTTATGCAAAATGAAATATTTATATGAAAATATTTTATTTTTATAATTTTACTATGTACAAAATATAAATTTATGTGATATATTATTATAAGAAAATAATTTTTGTGTTAAAACATTATTATCCATAAAAAAACGGATAAAATATTAGATGAATTAAAAAATCAGGGGGATATAGAAATGGAATCAAAAGTAAAAAAAGTTGCAATATTAACAAATGGCGGAGACGCTCCAGGATTAAATGCTGTTATTAGAGCAATAGTTAAAACAGGTAAAACATACGGAATTGAATGTTATGGATTTATCGAAGGTTATAAGGGACTTTTAGAAAATAACTATGTAAAATTAGATTTACAAGGAAATGCATCTGGTTTATTAACAAGAGGTGGAACAATAATAGGAACTTCAAATAGTACAAATGTTTTTAATTATAAAGTTGTTAATGAAGATGGAACAGTTGAGTATAAAGATTTATCTGATCAATGTGTTCAAAATATAAAAAATGATGGATTTGATTGTATTTTTACATTAGGTGGAGATGGTACTCAAAAATCAAGTAGAGATTTTTCATTAAAAGGTGTAAATTGTATAGGAGTTCCTAAAACAATAGATAATGATGTGGCTCACACAGACATGACTTTTGGATATAATACAGCCGTATCAGTTGCTGTAGAAGCATTAGATAGACTTCATACAACAGCAGAAGCTCATCATAGATTAATGATATTAGAAGTAATGGGAAGATATGCAGGATGGCTTGCGTTAGAATCAGCAATAGCTGGAGGAGCAGATGTAGCTTTAATACCAGAAATACCTTATGACATAAACAAAGTAGTAGAAAAAATAAATGAGAGAAAAGCCAGTGGAAAAGAATTTACTATAATTGTTACTTCAGAAGGTGCTATGCCTAAAGATGGAACTATAACAGTAAAGAAAACTTTAGATGACGGAGCAGGATTAGATAATATTAGATTAGGTGGTGTTGGTGAAAAATTAACAAATGAACTTGAAGAATTAACTGGAATGGTTGCAAGAAATACTGTTTTAGGTTATGTTCAAAGAGGTGGAACACCATCAGCATTTGATAGAATTCTTTCTACTAAATATGGTTGTACAGCTATGAAATTAGCTATAGATGGAATATTTAATGTTTTAGTAACTTATAATAATGGTCAAATGGGATATGTTTCTTTAGAAGATGTAGTTGGAAACAATAAAGTTGTAGGTGCAGCTTCTGGTAATACAAAAGAAAGTAATATAAGAAAAATAAAAATGGATGATGATTTAATAAAAATAGCAAGAGATATTGGTATTTGTTTAGGAGATTAATAAAAAGTAGGCAATTTTGCCTACTTTTTTAGTTTTTTCATGAAATAAACTTGATTTTTATTTTCTTTGTGGTATAATATAAAAGCTATTTATTTTAAATAGGCAGAAAATGGAGGAAATAAAATGAGTGTAAAAGTAGAAAAGACAGAAAATAAAAATGAAGTAAAATTAGAATTTACAGTAGAATCAAATATTTTTGACGAAGGAATAAAAAAAGTATTTAATAAAAATGCAAAATATTTTAATATACCAGGTTTTAGAAAAGGAAAAGCTCCAATAAATATAGTTGAAAGATATTATGGTAGTGAGATTTTTTATGAAGATACATTTAATGAAATTGTTCCATCTATATATGATGAAGCAATAAAAGAAAAAAAATTAGATGTTGTAAGTAAGCCTCAAATAGATATAGTTCAAATGGAAAAAGGAAAAGATTTAATTTTTACAGCTATTGTATCAACAAAACCTGAAATGAAATTAGGTAAATATAAAGGAATTACTTTAGAAAAAATAGAATACAAAGTAACAAATAAAGACATAGAAAATGAGTTAAACTCTATGGCTGAACGTAATAGTAGAATAGTTAGTATTACAGATAAAGCTATAGAAAAAGGTAATATAGCAGTTATAGATTTTGTAGGAACAGTTGACGGGGTTGAATTTGAAGGTGGAAAAGCAGAAAATCATGAATTAGAATTAGGAAGCAATACATTTATACCTGGTTTTGAAGATCAAGTTGTTGGTATGAAAATAGATGAAGTAAAAGATATTAATGTAAAGTTTCCAGATGACTATTTCTCAAAAGAATTAGCTGGAAAAGATGCTGTATTTAAAGTAACTCTTCATGAAATAAAGAAAAAAGAATTACCTAAAATAGATGATGAATTTGCTAAGGATGTTAGTGAATTTGATACATTAAAAGAATTAAAAGAAGATATAAAAACTAAAAAAGAAAAACAAAATGAAGATAAAGCAAAATCTGAATTAGAAGAAAAAGCATTAAAAACAATTTTAGATAATTCAGAAGTTGATATTCCTGGACCTATGGTTGAACTTGAAATTGATAATATGCAAGAGGATATGAATAGAAGACTTTCATATCAAGGAATAAACTTAGAACAATATTTAAATATGATAGGAAAAACATTAACTGATTTTAGAAAAGAAAACGAAGAACCAGCAAAAGATTCTATCAAATATAGATTATTATTAGAAGCGATATGTAATGATGCTAAAATAGAAGCAAAAGAAGAAGATATTTCAGCTAAAATTACAGAGCTTGCAACAGCTTATGGTAAAAAAGAAGAAGAATTAAAACAAAATAATGATTTAATTGAAAGAATTAAAGAAGCAGTAAAATCTGAAATGGCTATTAAATTAGTAATTGATAATGCTAAAATTGTTGATAAAAAACCAGAAGCAAAGGAAAATAAAGAAACCAAAAAAGAAACTACAAAAAAATCTGCAAAAAAATAATAAGTTAAAAGGGACTTTATAGTCCCTTTTTGTTACATTTATATTACACATCACTAAAAGAAATTTACTTTTTTTAAGATACACTATATAATATTTTTAGAATTTAAATTTAATGTGAAAGGCGATAAAAATGAAAATACACAACAAAATTATTATAAGTAGTATTTTAATTCTAGTGTTTTTCATAAATGAAAAAGTATTTGCTTCAGATATAATAAATTACATAAAAACAGAAGAAAATTATACAATTCCGAAAACAAATTTTATTTCTAAAAATCCATTAAATATAGCAAGTTTAATTGAAAGTAATTTATTATCAAAATATACATTACAAAATATTATTCCTGATAATATGATTATTAGAGATCAAAAAAACACTAATTCTTGTTGGACTTTTTCATCTTTAGCCATGCTAGAAACTAATTTAGCTATAAAAAACTATATAGATGAAAAACCAGTAAAAATATACGATTTTTCGGAAAGACATATGGAGTATTCAACTAGTAGATTATTTAAATATAGAAAAACAAATAAATTAGGTTTTAATAGAACTGTTGGCTCAGGTGGAGGAAATAAATTTTCTATTCCATATTTAACTAATGGATTAGGGGCTATAGATGAAAAAGAAATGCCTTTTGAAGATAATGAAGATATGATTGACATTTCAGAAATACAAGGGAAAAAAACTGCTACACAAGTGTTTGATACTATTAGTTTTCCTACATATAATTCTAGTGATGATTTATCAGAAATAATAAAATCAATGAAAAATCATATAAAATTACACGGTGGAATTGAAGCTGAAATACACGGAGATTCACCTATTTCAGAATATATTAATAACAAAACAGGAGCAATTTATTGTGATAGTAAAGAAAAAGCTCCTATTGATCATGAAGTTTTAATTATAGGTTGGGATGATAATTATTCTAAAAATAACTTTACAGAAAATCATCGTCCCCAAAATAATGGTGCTTGGATTGCCAAAAATTCATGGGGAACAAGAATAGAATATACAATAGACGAAATAAAAAAGAGAGTATTTGAATCTGCTACAAAAAATCAAAAACAGAACTTAAAATGGAATTCAGAATCGGATATTCCAGATGAATTAATTACAAATGCTTATACTAAAGCAGGGTTCTCTTTAAATGATAATAAATTATCATTAGATTTAGCTAATAATGGATATATATACATATCTTATGATGATATAAATGTTTATACGAAATTAACAGGAATAGAAAAAGCTGAAGACCATATATCATATGATAATTTATATCAATATAATGCTTTAGGTGTTCAAGACCTAATAGAATTTTCTACATCAAAAGTATATTTAGCCAATAAATTCCAAAAGGAAACAAACAAAAAAGAATATTTAACACAAATTTCTTTAACAGCTCCAGAAGCATATACTTGTAAAGTATATGTAAATCCTAATGGAGAAAGTATTTCTCAAAATGATTTAGTACAAGTACAATTAAAGTCAGGAAATTCTGAAAGTTTTAACTCAGGCTATCATACAATCGAATTTTTAAAACCTATTGAATTATCTTCAGATAAATATGCAGTAGTTGTAGAAATACAAGGAACTAGAAAAGATTCTCTTTCTATATCTACTGAAATAGATATAGAAGGTACTTATACAGAAGGAGCAAAAATAGAAGATGGAAAATGTTTTTTAACAGTAGATGATTATATTAAAAATAATGAATGGATAGATATGTCTAAATTATATGATTTAACAGATGGAGCTGTTCAAAATGCAGATAGTTCAATAAAAGCATTTACTATAAATTCTATAGATGAAAATAATTATTCAAAACCAATAAATACTATTAATAACGAATGGAAAAGCACGGTAAAAGAAATAAAAACATATTATTTTACAGATACTACACAAAAAGAATATATGAAAATGAGAATCAATTTAAGTAACACGAAAATTGAAACAAATAATAATTATGAATATTATTTATCTTCTAATCCTTTGGAAAATAATATAACACAGTGGCTAAAAATCAAATGGGAGAATAATTCAGAATTTACTATTGATACAAGGGATATCAATAATTTATCAGAGTTATTATCAGGAAATGAATTGTATTTATACATAAAAGAAAATGAACAAATATCAGCTATACCTTTAGAATTAGATGGAAATATTTTGATATATGAAGATAATAAATTAAAAAAAGATAATAATATTGATACTACAATTTCCAACAATATTTTTCCATATGCAGGAATTAAATATAGTATTTGTGCATTAATTTATATTGTTATAATTTTTTGTATAATAACATATCTAAAAATAAAAAATAGTTGTCGAAAAATGAAAACTAAATTTTAAATTAAACATATTGAAAAATTTGTATTTTTAGTATATAGTAAATAAAGTTGTAAAAGATATCAACAAAATAAATATAGAAAGGAAGATAAAAATGATAGATAATAGTTTAGTACCATATGTTATAGAACAAACAAGTAGAGGAGAAAGATCATATGATATTTTCTCAAGATTATTAAAAGATAGAATAATTTTTTTAGCAGAAGATGTAAATCCTACTTCTGCAAGTTTAGTTGTAGCA